>JBAVUF010000260.1:0-3887 GCA_049696635.1 Acidimicrobiales bacterium
GCTCCGGCATCGCCGCGGTTGCGGCGCTGATCGGCATCCTGTTGAGTACCGGCGGCACCACGGCTTCGCCGGGGGTTGCGCCGCTCGCAAACGGTGCGTCGACGCCAAGGACACCTCGATCGGGAGCAGCGTCGTTAGCTCCGTCGGCGTTTGCGCCGGGACACGCCAGCTCGAAGTACTCGCCGGCGAAGCCGGCTCAGCGCGAGATCATCGTGACCGGAACGCTGAATCTTTCGGTCGGTGCTGGTGACCTTCCGTCGACGGTCGACCACCTCGAATCGCTAGTCGCCGCCTACGGCGGCTACGTCGGCCAGTCCAGCGTCGTCGAGACCGGACGCCACGTCGGCGGCAGGCTCGTCCTCGACGTCCCGGCTTCCTCGTTCCAGCCGCTCGTCGGCCGCGCCCGTCAGGCGGGGACGGTCGGATCGCTGACCACGTCCGATCGGGACGTCACGGGACAGGTGGTCGACCTTGGCGCGCGCCTCACCGCCCTCGAAGATGAGCGCGGTGCGCTCGAGGTGTTGTTGTCCAAGTCGGCGAAGGTCTCGGACTTGCTCCAAGTCGAGAATCAGATCGAATTTGTCCAGTCCGAGATCGAGCAGATCCAGGGCCAACAGCGCGTCCTTTCGCAGCAGGTGACGTTCTCTGCTCTCACGGTGCACCTCGCAGTCCCCACCGCCCATCACAAGGCCGCGGGTTCGGGGTTCGCGCACGCATGGCACGCCGCCACCTCGAGCTTCGTCGATGCCGCGAAGGACTTCGTCTCGGTCCTCGGCGACATCGCCTTCGCCATCCTCGCAGCGATCGCCGCGCTCGCGCTCGCCTACGCGAGCTGGCGGAAGGGCTGGCCCGTGCTGCGTCGTCGGTTCGTGTGACGAACTCGCCCGACTACGAGCCCGGGTTGACCTCGTCATCGTCGTGGATGGACGCGTGCACCGTCGCGTCGTCCGTCGCCCTCGCCTCGAGATCAGAGACCGCCATGCGGCAGCGCGCAGTGACGATGTCGTCGCGCTGGCGCAACGCGTTCGAAAGCACGAAGTCGAGGTGGTTGTGGAGCAGTGCGTAACGGGATTTTGCCGGCAGGATGTCCGGTATCAGCACCACGATCTGCTCGTCACGCGTCTGTGAGAGGTTGTCGATCAGCTCGAGGATTGGCTGGGTGACCGACGCGTAATCGGTTTCCAAGATGAGCAGCGGGATGCCGGGATTCCAACGGTCCCACGTCTCGCGCATCCCCGCCGCGTTCTCTTCGTCTTCGTCCTTCATGACCACGGTGACGGCGATGACTTCGTCCCCGATGCTCAAGGCGTCGTCCATCGCGTGCTCAGCGAGTCTGCTCACAAATGCAATAGGGACGATGACGAGGGAACGACGCCCGCGCGGCGTTCGCGGGGTACTCCCGAGGGCGAGGCTTCGTCCGACGGCGTCGTAGTACTTCTTGATCCGGATGAACAAGAACATGAAGAGCGGCACCGCCACCACCACGACCCAGCCACCCGAAGTGAACTTCGTGATGAGGAAGATGACCGTCGCGACGCCCGTGAACACCGCGCCGACAGCGTTCACCGCAAGCTTCTTTCGCCAGCCGCCTTCGCGTGTTCGCAGCCAGTGGAGGACGAGACCGGTTTGGGCGAGGGTGAATCCGGTAAACACCCCGATCGCGAAGAGCGGGATCAAGCGGTCGGTGACCCCGTTCACGGCGACGAGGAGAACCCCCGACATCAAGGTGAGCGCCCAGATGCCGTAGGAGAACGTCTGGCGATCGCCGCGTAGCTGGAAGATGTGCGGCAGGTAACCGTCCCTGGCGAGCAGGCTCGACAACACCGGCAGCCCGCCGAACGAGGTGTTGGCGGCGAGCGAGAGCACGATCGTGACGGTGAGCGAGATCGCGAAGTACGCCCAGTGGCGTCCGAGGGCCGTCACCATGATCTGGCTCAGCACGGTCTGGCCGGACCGCGGGCCGATCTTCCAGATCTTCGCCAGCCAGGCGAGGCCGAGCAGCATCGCGCCGAGGATGGAGCCGAGTAACAACTCCGTGCGCTTCGCGCGCTCGACGCGGGGTTCTTTGAACAACGGCACGCCGTTGGCGATCGCCTCGACGCCGGTGAGGGCGGAGCAGCCCGCGGCGAACGCCTTCAGGACGAGGAGCACGCTCACCACCTCGAGCGTGTGCGACGCAAGGAGCGAATGTCCGGGGAGCGGGCCGTGGCGATCGAGAGGATGGATCAGCCCCAAAAGGATGACGACGAAGATCCCGACAATAAAAAGGATCGTCGGCAAAAGAAACGCGCGTGCCGCCTCGCCGAGGCCGCGGACGTTGAGCAGGGCGATCACCGCGAGGATCCCGAGGCAGATCGGCACCGTCGCCGCTTGGAACGAAGGGTAGGCGGATGTCAAGGCGCCGACGCCGGCCGCGATTGAAACCGAGACGGTGAGCGTGTAGTCGACGATCAGCGCCGCGCCGGCGAGCAGGCTCGGCCACTTGCCGAGGTTCGCCCGCGACACCGCGTAGGCGCCGCCGCCTGAGGGGTAGGCGTCGATCACCTGGCGATACGAGGTGACGAGAATCGCCAGCAAGACGACGATCACGATCGTGATCGGCCAGACGACGTGGAGCGCGCCGACGCCCGCGAGCGCGAGGACGACGATGATCGCCTCCGGGCCGTACGCGACCGATGTCAGCGCGTCGAGCGAGAGCGCCGACAGCCCCTCGACCGGTGTGATCCGTTCCTTTCCGATCTGTGAGAGACGCAGCGGCTGGCCGATGAGCACGTGCCAGACCTTCTCCGCAGTGTGGGCAGCGCTCCGTTCCCCGCCGGCCATGGGCCGATCGTACGGTCAGGTGACGACCACGGCGAGACTTGTGCCGGTGATCAACTGCCGATACCGATCGACGCGCCACGCTGCGCCGAGAAAAAGGGGGACCGAATGACCGTCGCAAGCTCCACAACGTTGTACCCGCCGCACGAACGCACGAAGCGCATGCTCTCAGGGGTCACACATCCGATCCGCGTGCGCGATCAATTACGTCGCAACAACGCCGCCGCGCGCTTCAACGCCTGGGTCGCGGTGAAGATCACCGACGGCGTCGGCTCGATGTGGTGCGCCTACCTGTTCATCGCGCTCGCGGCCGTGAGCCTTCCCGAGGCGATCAAATCGCATTCAGCGGTGGTTCTCGTCTCGTGGATCTCTCAGACCTTCCTCCAGTTGGTGCTGTTGTCGATCATCATGGTCGGTCAGAACATCCTCTCTTCTGCGTCCGACAAGCGCTCCGAGAACACCTACAAGGACGCAGAGGCAGTGCTCTACGAGGCGCGTGAGATCCAACGCCACCTGCTCGCCCAGGACACCGCCCTCGCGGAGATCACGAAACAGCTCGAAGCGATGAAGTCGTGAGCCCGGCGCCGTAACCCTCTGCTATAGAACAGAACATGGCCGCAACCACGGTCGCGCCATCTCCACGGTCGTCGCCCGAGCGGGTACGCACGGCGCTCGTCAGCCTCCGTCCGAAGTGGTCGGTGCCCGCGGCCTTTCGCGCCCTGCGCTCTGTGATCGTCATCCCGCCGCTGTTCGCGATCGTCACCCAGGTCATCCACAACAGTCAGATCCCGCTCTACGCCATCTTCGGCAGTTTCGCGGCCCTCGTGATCGTGGACTTCCACGGTTCGAAGCGCCAGAAACTGATCGCGCACCTCGCTTTCGGCGTCGCCGGCACGGCGATGATCCCGATCGGCACGGCGGTGAGCTCGTCGGCGGCGCTCGCGTCCCCGATCGCGCTCCTGGTCGTTTTCGTCGTGCTCATGGCCGGCATCTTCGGGACGAACGCCGCCTCCGGCACGACGGGTGTGCTGGTGGCGTTCGTCCTCCCCGCGGCGACTCCTGGAGGG
>JBAVUF010000261.1:0-4451 GCA_049696635.1 Acidimicrobiales bacterium
CCGCGACGGCGTTCCCGTTCGCCCACCGCGACCCGACGCGCAGCGCCCACGCCGCGAACGACGCCGAAGTCGACGTCGTCGTGGCACTCGCCGTCGTCCCAGGGTCGACAAGCTGCCGAGTCGCCTACTACCACGGCTTTCGCTACGAATCGGCGGCGAGCCGACGCCTCGCCGAACTCATCGCCCGGAATCTGCCAACGGCCATCGGCCTGGACGACGACGGCATCGTCGGCCTCGCTCTGCCGATCCTGCGAGAAACCCGCATGCCGGCCGTGTTGATCGAGCTTGGCTCCCCCGATCGTGTCGTCATCCACCTCGCAGCACTCGCCGGGACGACCGTCGACGCCTTGAAGACCTGGTTCGACGCCGACTGGAGCTAATTCCTCACTCTTTGGGACGATCCACATGCTGTGCACGACGTTGTGGATCAACTTCCACCGCCGCGTTAATCGAGACAGGTCGACCTGGCGTCACCCATCTGTTGTCGAGTCGTCGCGCTCCGGTATCCTCCCTGATAGATCCAGGTATTTGCACCTGAATGCAAAGGAAATACCGGGTGGAGTTCGACCCGCCGGGGCACCGAAGTCACGCGCCAGTCGAAGGTTCCCCGATCATCAGGCGGTAGATGCGTTCAAGGTCCTCAAGTCCGGCGAACTCGATCGTCAACTTGCCGCGGTCGCGATTCATCTCGACGCGCACCCGGGTGTTGAGGTGGGCGGCGAGCAACTCCTCGAGTTCGAGCACGCCTGGTGGGCGGAGCGCGGACGGGGGGCGGGGCGGCGACGGCGTCGTTACAGGGGCGCTTTCTGCGACGGGCGCAGGCTGCGACCCATGGACGAGCTGCTCGAGACCACGAACCGAGAGCTCTTCTTCAGCGCTCCTGTGCGCGAGCCTTTCTTGCAAGTTGCGGTCGGGGGTCATGAGCAGCGCCCGGGCGTGACCGGCGGAGAGTTGGCCATCACGTAAGTACCGCTGCACCGACGGGGGTAGCTGGAAGAGACGGAGCGCGTTCGTCACCGCGGCGCGACTTTTCCCGACCCGGTGGGCGACGGCGTCGTGGGTGAGATGGAAATCCTCGATGAGCTGCTGATAACCAGCGGCCTCATCGAGGGGGTTAAGTCCCTCACGGTGGATGTTCTCGACGAGCGCCTGCTCGAGGCTTGCCTCGTCATCGGCAACCTGGACGAGCGCCGGTATGGCGATCATCCCGGCGCGGCGCGCCGCTCTCCAGCGACGTTCACCGGCGATGAGCTCGTACTCGTCGTCCCCGACCTCCCGCACGAGCACCGGCTGCAGGATGCCGACTGCACGGATCGAGTCGACGAGCGAGGCGAGTGCAGCCTCGTCGAAGGTCGTGCGAGGCTGGAGCTTGTTCGGCCGGATCTTCGCGAGCGCGATCTCCCGCATGCCGGCGGCGGGTTTCGCACCCTCCGTCGGGATGAGCGCGCCGAGCCCGCGGCCGAGCCCACTACGGCGCGCCACCACTCACCTCCCTCGCCAGTTCCCGGTAGGCAACCGCCCCCGACGAACTCGGATCGTGGACGATGACCGGCTCCCCGAACGACGGCGCTTCAGAAAGGCGAACCGAACGTGGGATTACGGTTTTGCAAACCTTGTCACCGAAGTGGCTCCTGACCTCGTTCGCGACCTGGTCGGACAGGCGAGTTCGCTGGTCGTACATCGTCAGCACGATCGTCGACAGCTCAAGGCTCGGATTGAGGTTCGCCCGGACGAGCTCGACCGATCGAAGCAGCTGTCCGAGCCCTTCCAAGGCGTAGTACTCGCACTGGATCGGGACGAGCACTTCTGAGGCCGCGGCGAGACCGTTGACCGTGATCAGGCCGAGCGACGGCGGGCAGTCGACAAGAACGAAGTCGAAGCCGTCGTGCATCGACTCTACAGCTCGGCGAAGGCGCAGCTCACGGCTCATCGCCGGGACGAGCTCGATCTCCGCACCAGCGAGGTCGAGCGTCGCCGGCACGATAAAGAGATTCTTCAAACTCGTCGGCTCGATGGTGTCTTCGATCGGGAAGTCGTGGAGCAGCACGTCGTAGATCGAATTGTCGAAGCTGCGTGCCTCGATGCCGAGGCCTGTCGTCGCGTTCCCCTGCGGGTCGAGGTCGAGAACGAGCACTCGCCAGCCGAGCTCGGCGAGCGACGCCCCCAGATTTACGGTCGTCGTTGTCTTCCCGACGCCGCCTTTTTGATTCGCGACCGCGAACATCCGGCGCTTCGAGTGATCCGGGCGATCCTGGTTCGGGCGATCCTGGTTCGGTAGACCCTGCTCCGACCCCGCGCTCTTCCGTCGTAAAACTGAGATGCCCTGCTCCTTCGCAATGCTGCCGCGCGGCAGCGGACTGTCCACCGCGGCGCGAGGACGTCGGGCGGGAGTGGCTTCATATCCTGCACGCCACCCTCGCCCTGGTCAAGCGGATTTACTACCGCATTTTGTGTTTGCTGTTGCGGGAGTGGGCTGGAGTGTTCCACGAGAAACAAGTTCCACTGTGGTACATAATATTGTGGCCACAGCGGAGGAGTGGGCCTGGGCTGCGGCGATCTTCGAAGGTTTCGGCACCGTGACGACATTGAACGCCGGCCAGGACCTCCGACTCGCGCTCCACCTGACCGATCGCGACCTCGCCGAGCGTTACGCCGCCATCGTCGGGGTGCGTGTGCTCGGGCCCTACACCGGATCCCCAACGACGAGCGGGGCAATACGTCGACCCTCCTATCGATGCAATCTCAACGGTCGTCGAGCGGTCGCCGCGGCGGCCGTGATGTGGGCTTGGCTCAGCAGCAGTACGCGTGGCCGGCTTCGCGAGCTGGGATTCGCCCCAGGGGAAGGCGAAGGCCCTTAGAACAAGGGGCGCTTTGCCGGAACCCCGACGCGACGCGGATAGCGCGCTTCGAGCGCAGCTATCGAACGAAGGACCGTGAAGTGCCATTCCGTCGGTGCCGGCGGTTCGACGACGAGTCCGAACCTCGCCAGACCCTCCTTCGGCCAACGCCCGACTGCGGAGATATCCGGCGGGTCCGAGACGACAAGTCGGCCGCCGGTCACGAGAAAGCCGGCGCCGCACTCCGCCGTGACTGCCGGACGGCCGAAGGCCCTCGCCACGACGGCATCAAATCCGAAGCGCAGGTCCGGTCGGTGCGCGGCGAGCTCGGCACGTTCGCCGACCACGGAGACCCGCGCGGACAGTCCGAGTTCGGCGACTGATCGGACGAGAGCGCCTGCTCGCTCCACACGGCCGTCAACCAAGACGAACGCGGTCGTCGCCAAATTCACAGCGAGAATGAGGCCCGGGATCCCAGCACCGCTGCCGAGATCGAGCACCCGCTCGGCGCGGGCGAGTTCGGGGCAAGCCTCAAGATAGCCGAGCGCGTGGGCGACGTGGGCACGGACGTCGACCCGGTCGAGCCCGCCGCCAGCACCCGCCCGTTCGAGCGCCCAGGCGAACCTGGCGGCTAGCTCGCCGACGAGATCGTTCCTATTCGCTGTCGTCGCCACCGTCGGCGGTTGCCGTCTCAGTTGGGCGAATCACGACGTAGCGCCTCGGTTCAAAGCCTTCGGAGGTCGTTTCGAGAGCGTCGAATTCGGCCACGGTGTCGTGGACGATCTTCCGGTCCGCCGCTCCCATAGGTTCCAGCGCCTCGGCGACTCCAGAGGCGAGCACCTCCTCTGCCCGGCGGCGGGCGAACGTGGCGAGCGCTTCCGCCCGGCGCCTGCGGAATCCCGCGACGTCAACCACCACACGAAGGACCTGGTCCTCGCCGTGGCGATGGACAACGGTGCGAGCGAGCTCTTGCAAAGCGTCGAGCGTCGAGCCTCGCGGCCCGATCAGCAATCCGAGATCATCACCTTCGACATCGACGAAAATGTGCTCGTCATCCGCTCGAGCTTGCGTCGTTGCCTCAAACCCGAAGCGTTCAATGACGCCGCGGACGAACGAGGACGCAAGATCGGTCTGTTCCTCGACACTCATGACTGACTCCTTGTCCTTTCGGCCCGGTTCGCTCGGCCGACCGCTCGGTGACTTACGACCCCTTCCCGCTCGCCGGCGCCGCGTGCGCGTCCTTGTCGCCGCTCCCGCGCCAGTTTCCCCCCGCGCTCCCGCACTCTTCGCGCCTGAAGTGTCGGCGGCATCCGCGGGTTCCTCGGGAGAAGGTCCTCCTCTCGCTCTGCCGGATGCGGCCCGCGCCGCCCGCGTCGCTCGGTCGCGCTGGGCACGTTTCGGGCGCACCGTCGTCGGGCGCACCCGAGCCCGAACACGTGCCTCTCCGCGACCGATGCCGAAAAGCCCAGCACGTGGCTCTGATACGACGACGACCTCGGCGTCTTGCTCGTCGACTCCGAGCTGGTCGAGCGCCACGTCTAGCGCCTCGGCGACCGTCCTCCCGGTAGTTTCCACCCACTCCATGGCTAGCGGGGACGGCGAGGGCGCTTCCCG
>JBAVUF010000262.1:0-4474 GCA_049696635.1 Acidimicrobiales bacterium
CCGCGACGGCGTGCCGATCGAGCGCCGCGGCCGCGACGCCGGCGTTGTCGATGATCCGGTTGACGATCATCTGTTCCACGTCGGGGTCAACCCGAACGCGATCGGTCGCGACTTCGGCAAGCTTCCAGGCGAGCTCGTCCTCGCGCGGGAATAAGTCGGCGCTTTGATGGACGCGGACCTCGTAGCCGATCATCGGCGCTCTCCGGCGCTGCCGACTTTCCGCGCGATGCTCACGCGAAGTGCGGGATCACTTCGTTCGCGTACGCCTCCAAGGTGGCGTCCTGCGCGTCGTGCATGAGGTAGAGCGCGAACTGGTCGACACCGTACGAGGCGAGTTCCTCGAGCTTTTCGATGTGCCGCGCCGAGTCGCCGAGCACGCAGAAGCGTTCGACGATGTCGTCGGGCACGAAGTCGGTGGAAGGGTTCCCGGCCTTGCCGTGGTGCGCGTAGTCGTAGTCGGGCCGCGACTTGATGTAGGCGGTGAGTGCCTCGGGAACCGCGCCTGAGCGCTCTCCGTAGCGACGGACGAGATCGGCGACGTGATTGCCAACCATCCCGCCGAACCACCGCACCTGGTCTCGCTGGTGCGCGACGTCGTCGCCAACGTAGGCGGGCGCCGCCGCACAGACCGTGAACGGCAGGTCGGCGCGCAGTGACGCGTCGTGTGACTCGAGGGCGTGGCGGATCGACCATTCGACGAGGTAGGGGTCGGCGAGCTGCAAGATGAGTCCGTCCGCGGCCCGTCCGGCGAGGTCGAGCGCCTTCGGACCGTAGGCGGCCATCCACACCTCGAGGTTGCCGTCGCGAACCCAGGGGATGCGCACCGGCCTGCCGTGTAGCTCGACCTCCTCGCCGCGCGTCAGCGAACGGATCGTCTCTATGGCGCCCTCCAGCGTTCCGAGCGTCGACGGCGTCCCGCCGCGGACGCGCACCGCCGAGTCGCCGCGGCCAATCCCGCACACGGTCCGGTTGCCGAACATGTCGTTCAAGGTCGCGAAGAGCGACGCGGTGACCGTCCAATCCCGCGTGAGCGGATTCGTCACCATTGGGCCGACGATGATCGACTCCGTCGCCTCCAGGATGCGCGTGTAAACGACGAACGGCTCTTGCCACAAGATGTGCGAGTCGAACGTCCAGAGGTGGCTGAACCCGGCGTCCTCTGCGCGGCGCGCGAGCTCGACGAGGCGACTCACCGGCGGATCAGTCTGCAAGACAATCCCGAGCTCCACTTCGTCCTCCTCAGCTCGCTGACCGTCGGGCACGTGCGCAGCTCATGACAGGTACTGGTTCTTCCCCCGCTCGAGGAAATGCCCGCGACCCTTTTGCCCTTTGAATGTCCCGTTCTCGATGATCACCTCTCCACGAGCGAGCACGGTTTCGACATGGCCGGTCACCTCGAGACCTTCGAAACACGAGTAGTCGACGCGCATGTGATGCGTCGACGCCGAGATGACGTGGGTGGCGTTCGGGTCGTAGACGACGACGTCTGCGTCCGACCCGGGCTGAATCACGCCTTTTTTTGGATAGAGGCCGAACATGCGCGCAGGCGTCGTCGCGCAGATCTCCACCCAGCGCGGTGTCGTGATCTCGCCGCGCACGACGCCGTCATGGATGAGGTCCATCCGATTCTCGACCACGGGAAGACCGTTCGGGATCTTCGTGAAGTCGCCGACGCCGAGGTCCTTCTGCCCCTTGAAGCAGAACGGGCAGTGGTCGGTCGAGACAATCGACAGGTCGTTCGTCCGCAGACCCCGCCAAAGCGCGGCGTGGTGCTCGGCGGGTCGAAGCGGTGGCGAACAGACGAACTTCGCGCCCTCAAAGCCGGGCCGCGCGAGGTCGGCGTCAGACAAGAACAGGTACTGCGGGCACGTCTCCGCGAAGACGTTCAGGCCCTCGTCGCGGGCCTCGGTGACGGCGGCGAGCGCCTGCATCGCGGTGAGGTGGACAATGTAGAGGGGGCACCCTGCGACGCGCGCGAGTTGGATCGCCCTGAACGCAGCCTCTCCTTCGAGCTCTGCGGGCCGCGTCATCGCGTGGTATTTCGGGTCGGTCTCGCCGCGCGAGAGCGCCTGCGCGACCAAGACGTCGATCGCGATGCCGTTCTCGGCGTGCATCAAGATCGTCGCCCCGTTCGACGCCGCCTGCTGCATTGCCCGGAAGATTTCGCCGTCGGTCGAGTACAAGACGCCCGGGTACGCCATGAAGAGCTTGAAGCTCGTGATCCCCTCGTCAACAAGCAGGTCCATCTCTTTCAGCGACTGCTCGTCGACCTGGCTGACGATCATGTGAAACCCGTAGTCGATCGAGCAGTTTCCCGATGCCTTCACGTCCCAGGTGTCCCACGCCTCGCGCAGGCTGTGCCCTTTGCTCTGGACGCAGAAATCGATGATCGTCGTCGTTCCCCCGAAGGCTGCCGCCGTCGTTCCCGACTCGAAGGTGTCGTTCGACATCGTTCCGCCGAAGGGCATGTCGAAGTGGGTGTGCACGTCGATCCCACCCGGGACAACGAGCTTGCCGGCGGCATCGATTCGTCGGTCGGCGCCGCTTGCGAACGCAAGGGAGGGCTCCGATCCGGGCGACACGAGGGCGAGAATGCGCTCGTCCTCGATGAGCACGTCTGCCGCTGTCATACCGGTCGCGTTGACGACCGTCCCGTTCGCTATGTGTGTCCGCACGGATAACCCATCAAGCCTGACAGAGCGACTCGTACGAGTCGGGCCGGCGATCACGGTAAAAGGCCCACAAGCCGCGGACCTCTTCGAGCAGGGCCATGTCGCAGGCTCGCACGATGACCTCGTCCTTTTCGTCCGAGGCGGCGTCTCCGATGAGCTGGCCGCGGGGATCGACGACGTATGACCCGCCATAGAAATCGTCGTCGCCGAGCGGCTCTTGTCCGACGCGGTTGATCGCGGCGACGAAGTACTGGTTCGCGACCGCCGCCGCAGGCTGTTCGAGCTGCCAGAGGTACTGCGAGAGGCTGCGGCTCGTCGCCGAGGGGTTGAAGACGATGCGCGCCCCGCCGAGGCCGAGCGCCCGCCAGCCTTCGGGGAAGTGGCGGTCGTAACAGATGTAGACGCCGATGCGCCCGACGGCGGTTTTGAAGACCGGGTACCCAAGATTGCCGGGACGGAAGTAGAACTTCTCCCAGAATCCCCGAACCTGCGGGATGTGGTGCTTGCGGTACTTGCCGAGGTAGCTCCCATCGGCGTCGATGACGAAGGCGGTGTTGTAAAGCACGCCCGGCATCTCTTCTTCGTAGACCGGCACGACGAGGACCACATGTAGCTCGCGGGCGAGTTCGCTCATCAGCGCCGTCGTCGGACCGCCCGGCACCGACTCGGCGTAGGAGAAGTACTCGGTCTCTTGCACCTGGCAGAAGTACGGCCCGTAGAAGAGCTCCTGGAAACACACGACCTGTGCCCCCTGCGCGGCGGCTTCACGCGCCATCGCGACGTTCGCCTCGACCATCGAGTTCTTGTCACCGGTCCAGTGGTGCTGGACGAGCCCAACGTTCACGATCTCTGCCATTGCCCCCGGCTCCTCTAGTTCTCAATCCGGCGCCCGCTCGCCAGGCGAATCCCCTGCTCAGTGTCGCTCGGCGCGGCCCACCGAGCAAGACGAAGCCCTGAACGCACCGTCGTCGGGAGCGAATCCGGTCGGGAATGTAGCTTCGGAATCGATGGTCGACGACCCGTTCGCACTCGCCCAGAATGCTGCTGACGAGCTCATCGCTCGGACGGGAGGCGCCGGACATGTCGCCGCCTTAGTCCTCGGATCAGGCTGGCAGCCAGCGGCCGACGCTCTCGGCGAAACGATCGTCTCGGTGTCGACGAACGAGCTCCCCGGGTTCGCGCCGCCGACCGTCGCCGGTCACCAAGGAGAGATCCGCTCCGTCGCGGTCGGCGACAGACGGGTCCTCGTCCTGCTCGGCAGGAGCCATCTCTATGAAGGCCGGACCGAGGCGGAGGTCGTACACCCCGTCCGTGTCGCCGTGCTGGCGGGAGTCCCCGTCGTCATTCTCACGAACGCCGCCGGGGGGATCGACCCGCAGATGCGCCCGGGCCAGGCGGTGCTTATCCGCGACCACCTCAATCTCACCGGCAGGAACCCCCTTACTGGCCCGCCGCCGCCCGGCACGCGTTTTGTCGACCTGACGACGTTGTACCCAGAGAGGCTGCGCCGACTCGCCCGCGAGGTCGACCCCTCGCTGACCGAGGGCGTATACGCCGGGATGCTCGGACCTAGTTACGAGACACCCGCCGAGATTGCGATGCTGCGGACGCTCGGCGCCGATCTCGTCGGCATGTCGACGACCCTCGAAGCGATCGCGGCCCGGCATTTCGGTGCCGAGGTCTTGGGTATCTCGCTCGTTTCGAACCTCGCCGCCGGGGTAGCCGCCAGCCCACTCGACCACGCCGAGGTGCTCGCGGCGGGGGTGGCTGCCGCACCGGCGCTCGCCCAGCTCGTCGTAGGC
>JBAVUF010000263.1:0-4734 GCA_049696635.1 Acidimicrobiales bacterium
ATGCCCGGCCACGGGGGACGGAGCGCTAACCGCCAGTTCACCGCGGCGATGCCGCTTCGACGGGGAAGCGCCAGCGCCACGATTGCTCTCAGGCTCGAACGGCGAGCATCGAGTCGGGATGCGGCGGCCCGGTGACGACCGCCTGCAGGACCGTCGCGCGGTCAATCGTACCGACCACGTTCCCCGATGCATCGACGACGCCGACGATCTCGTCGCGTTCGGCGAGGAACCCGAGGACGTCCTCGAGCTTCGTCGATTCCGCGACCGAGCGTTCCGGAACCTTGCCAGGAATGATCGGACGCATCACCCACGCCGCGGTGAGGATCTTCGCTCTCGGCACGTCCTGGGTGAAGGCGGCAACATAGTCGTCAACGGGGTGCCCGACGACTTCTTCTGGAGTACCGAGCTGTACGAACGCGCCATCGCGCATGATCGCGATGCGGTCGCCGAGCTTCAGCGCTTCGTCGAGATCGTGGGTCACGAAGATAACGGTCTTGTGCATCTGTTGTTGGAGCCGGACGAGTTCGTCCTGCATGCCGCGTCGAATTAGCGGATCGAGCGCCGAGAACGCCTCGTCGAAGATCAGCACCTCGGGATCGTTGGCGAGCGCACGAGCGAGACCGACGCGTTGCTGCATGCCGCCGCTGAGTTGGTTCGGGTACGAGCTGTCCAAGCCGGCCAGGCCGACAACGCCGAGGAGCTCGCGGGCGCGTTCGTGCCGCTGGACCTTGTCGACGCCGCGGACCTCGAGTCCATAGGCGACATTACCGAGCACGTTCCGGTGCGGAAGCAGCGCGAAGTGCTGGAACACCATGCTGACCTTCGTTCTGCGCATATCGCGAAGACTTCTTTGATCAGCTTTGACGACGCTGCTGCCGCACAGCTCGATGTCGCCGACCGTGACCTCGATCAATCGCGTGATGCAACGAGTGAGCGTCGACTTGCCGCTCCCCGAAAGTCCCATGACTACGAAGACTTCGCCCTTTGGGATGTCGAAGGAAACGTCGCGTACAGCGACGGTGCATCCTTCTTTCTCCATGAGCTCGGCGCGACTCAGTTGCGCCTTCTCGCTGCTGGGAATCCTCTCGCCGCCGCGACCGAAGACCTTCCAGACGTTGCGGCACGACACTTGAACCGGACGGTTCGTCAACTGGTCCGGAATGTCTCCCGCCCCATTCGAAGCGATTCCCCCCACCGCCCACACCTTATGCACTTCGGAGCAGGTAGGGGGCCAGATCGCGCGCTTCTCCACCACCGAAAGACAGTCAGGAATGCGGATTCTGCCCCGCGATTTCACAATGTGGATCAAACGACTGGCGAGCGTCTGGCGGACGCCCCCGGTGTCGTCGCGACAAACCGGTGCCTACGTCGGTGTCGTGGAGCGAGTGGGCCTTATACCCTCGTGACAGCCCACCGGGGCTTGCCGATCTGCCCGGACTTCTCTCGAAGCCGCGGCTCTCGAAACGCGGGACCGGCGAGTTGTGAAGAAATGAAAGCTCGACCCTCACCTCAATGCTCACCACCTTCCACGACCCCGACGATGCGATCCCTCGCCTGCGCGCTCGGGCGTTCAGCCGACTTCCGCGAGTTCACGATTGAGCCGACGGATCTCGTCCCGCAGACGTGCCGCGTATTCGAACCGGAGCTCGGCCGCGGCTTGGCGCATCTCTGTCTCCAACGTCGCGATCAGCCGCTCGAGCTCGTCGGCGGGGAGTTCCGCCGAATGCTCGACGACCTCCCCCGCCGCACGCTGCGCGGCGCGCCGTCCTGCCCGCCGTGACCGTTCCGACCCCACCGCGAACGGAACGGGCGAGGTGTCGGGCTGGAATCCGCTCGCCGCGCGGAACTGCGCGACGAGATCGGTGACCGCCTTGCGGATCGTCTGCGGGTCGATGCCGTGCTCAGCGTTGTACGCCCTTTGGAGCTCGCGACGCCGCTCGGTCTCCGACATCGCCTGACGCATCGAGTCGGTGATGACGTCCGCATAGAGCACGACGCGCCCTGCCACGTTGCGTGCCGCGCGGCCGATCGTCTGGATCAGCGAGGTGGACGAACGGAGGAACCCCTCTTTGTCGGCGTCCAAGATCGCGACGAGCGACACCTCGGGGAGGTCGAGACCCTCGCGCAAAAGGTTGATGCCAACGAGCACATCGAACTCGCCGAGGCGTAGGTCGCGAACGATCTCGATGCGCTCGAGCGTCTCCACGTTCGAGTGGAGATAGCGGACGCGCAGCCCGGACTCCAAGAGGTAGTCGGTGAGGTCC
Source organism: Acidimicrobiales bacterium (assembly GCA_049696635.1). Taxonomy (GTDB): domain Bacteria; phylum Actinomycetota; class Acidimicrobiia; order Acidimicrobiales; family Bog-793; genus CAVRXQ01. The sequence continues at coordinate 2,265 of JBAVUF010000263.1, forward strand.
TCGGCCATCTTCTTCGTAAGCGTCGTCACAAGGACTCGCTCGGCCCTTTTCACGACCGTGTCGATCTCCGCGATCAAGTCGTCGATCTGTCGCTTCGTCGGCTTCACGACGACTTCGGGATCGACGAGACCGGTGGGGCGCACGATCTGCTCGACGACGGTGTCGGCGATCGCGATCTCGTACTCCGAAGGCGTCGCCGACATGAAGACGCACTGGTCGATGCGCGCCTCGAGCTCTTCGAAACGAAGCGGGCGGTTGTCGAGCGCGGAAGGGAGCCGGAAGCCATGTTCGACGAGGACCTCTTTGCGCGAACGGTCACCGAAGAACTGGCCGTGCAGCTGAGGAACGGTGACGTGGCTTTCGTCGAGGATCAAGAGCCAGTCCTTGGGGAAGAAGTCGAGCAGCGTGTACGGCTGCTGTCCTGGCGCACGACCGTCGAGGTGCCGGCTGTAGTTCTCAATCCCAGAGGTCGTACCGACCTCGGCGAGCATCTCCAAGTCGTGCTCGGTGCGCATTTTCAGCCGCTGCGCCTCGAGGAGCTTGCCCTGTGACTCGAACTCCCGCAGCCGCTCGCGCAACTCCTCTTCGATCGAGACGATCGCGGCGCGCAGCTTGTCGTCCCCGGCGATGTAGTGCGTGGCGGGAAAGACGATCAGCTCGGCGAGCTCGCCGAGGATCTCACCGGTGAGCTCGTCAAAGCGCGTGATCCTCTCGACCTCGTCGCCGAAGAGTTCGACGCGGACGGAGAACTCCTCGTAGGCGGGGTGGATTTCCACCGTGTCGCCGCGTACGCGGAATCGGCCGCGCACGAGGTTCTGGTCGTTGCGGTCGTAGTGCATGTCGATGAGCTGGCGGAGCATCTCGCGCTGGTCGTGGGTCTCTCCCGGGCGCAGCACGAGCAGCCTGCCTTCGTACTCATCGGGCGAGCCGAGTCCGTAGATCGCGGAGACGGAGGCGACGACGATGACGTCGCGTCGGGTGAGCAGGCTGGCAGTCGTCGAGTGCCGCAGCCGATCGATCTCGTCGTTGATCGAAGAGTCCTTCTCTATATAGGTGTCAGACGCGGGCATGTACGCCTCGGGCTGGTAGTAGTCGTAGTACGAGACGAAGTACTCGACGCGATTGTCGGGAAAGAACGAGCGGAACTCCCCGGCGAGCTGCGCGGCGAGCGACTTGTTCGGCGCGATGACAAGCGTCGGGCGCTGCACCTGCTCGATCGTCCAGGCGATCGTGGCGCTCTTGCCGCTTCCTGTCGTGCCGAGCAGGGTCTGGAACCGGTGACCTGCGTTGATCGACGCGACAAGCTCGGCGATCGCCTTCGGCTGGTCGCCGGCCGGCGAAAACTCCGAGACAACGCGGAACTCAGGCACGAGCCGAGGTTACCGATGCCCTGTTCGCGACAAGGCGGCCGCAAAGCTGCGGGACCTTCGGCACTAGAGGGGGGAGGACGCGGACCGTAATTTGGTGAGCAAAGGCGCAGCCAGGTGCGTGCGCCAAGGTCGAGAAGGGCCCCGACATGGCCAGATCCGAGAAGCGCGGCGCCGTCGTCGGGGCTGCGAGCGCGGTGCACCGCGGCCGAACCGCGGACGAATCGCTCGCGCGCGCCCTCGCCGAGGCGTCAGTCGAAGTCGACGAGCTCTGCGCGGAACATGGGATCACGCCGGAGCTCCTCGAAACCCGGCAAGCAATCGATTCTGCGGCCGCCGCGCTGGCAGATTTCGTCAACGGCGAGCGCGCCGTCGTCGACGAGCAGGAAGAAGACCCGGGGGCGGGACGGAGAGCTGTTCCTCGTTGATCCCGGGCTCGTGACGACGACGCCCATCAGCGACTGTGGTCTGAGCGCCTCACGCAGCCGTGGCTCAAGGGAGCATGTGGCCGGAGAGCGTTAGCGCGCTCGCAACGACAAATACCGCCGACTCGGCGGCGATGAACATCCCGAGCCGCGCCGCGCTCAGCTTGCGCGCCCAGACGATCACGGCCGGAACCGCGATCAAAATCAGGCGCGCGTTCGGCGGTGTCATCACCGACCACACGGTCAAGACGGCGATGCCGATCACAAAACCGAGTGCGCCCGCCGAGAGTTCTTTTCGCACCCGATAGAGCGCGATGAGCGATACGGCCAGGAACGCCGCACCGAATATCCCGTTCCACAGGTTCGAGCTCGGCAGGTACGGCAACACCTTCCCGGGCGAAGCGATGAGGTGGTGGACGATCGGCAGACCGAAGATCCCGAGCGGTTCGTTCTGCTGGTACCAGCCGTAGTGCTGCGCGGTAAGCGTCGCGAACGGCGTCCCCGTCCAGACCCACAAAAAGATCGCGAACCCGCCGATCCCGAAGGTGGAGAGCAACGGCGCGAGCACGCTGCGGCGTGCACCCCGGTCCCGCCACCCCCGGGTGCGGAGCTCGCGGATCGCGACGAACGCCAGGGCCGGGATGATCGCCAGCGCGGCGGGCTCGACCGCCGTCGCGA
>JBAVUF010000264.1:0-33643 GCA_049696635.1 Acidimicrobiales bacterium
AGTAGTCGAGGTCCTCGACGGTCGCCGGGAGCTTCAGGCGCGCCGCTTTCAACAGGCGGGCGAGCCGGCGGTTGTCGCGGGCAAGGAGCTCGCGGTCGACGAGCAGCCCGAGGCGTTCCTCGAAGGAGAGGTCGGCGTAGTCGAGCTGCTCGCGTTGTTCGGCCACACCCTCGGCCATCGCGCTCAGTCGGAGCCTTTTGAGTCCCTCGATCGTCGCGTTCTCGAGCACGGCGGTTTCCTTTCTTTCAGCGGTAGTAGGTGGCACCGCGCACGTTGTGGTGCCGGGGACGGGGACGGAGCGGATGGGACTCGGGAAGAGGCTCGTCCTCCAAGTGGTGCTCGAGGATCGAAGCCACCGATCGATAGGAAAAAGAGCGCAGGCGAAGCGCCCGGGCACACGCTTTCTCGACGCGGGAGGTGCCGTGGCGCTCTCCGAGCCGGATGATGCCGAGTGCCGACCGGAAGCCCTGCTCGGGGTGCGGGCGGGAGGCGAGGATCCCCTCGACGAGCTCAGCGGTCTGTGGCCCGGTCGCTTTCGCCCACGAGATGATCCGGCTTGGCGTCCACTGCGCGTGGCGGCGGTGCGACTCGGGCATGTGCTCGGGATTCGTCGAGTAGCCGCCGCGCACCGTTGAGCGCGGCCACGATGCGACGCGCTTGTGGCTGTAGAGGACCTCGACGACCGAGGCGGTCAAGCGGAGCTCGACGACTTTGTTGGCGAGCTGGTAGGGCACTGAGTAGTAGTGCCGGTCGAGCTCGACGTGGTAGTCGATGTTCACCTTGGCGCGCTTGAAGGTGGCGAACTCATAGCGCGTCGGTGGCAACGGCCGAAGCGCCGGTTTGTCGAGCTCGACGAAGAGCTTTCTCCTCGAGCCGTCGAGCTTTTTGAACGGCCGGTCGTTGATCTCTGAGACACAGGCGCGGATCGCGATGTTCGCCTCGGCGAGCGAGGTGAAGCGGTGCTTGCGGAGCCGGGCGATGATCCAGCGCTCGGCGAGGAGCACCCCCGCTTCGACCTTTGCTTTGTCGCGGGGCTTGTAGGTGCGCGTCGGGATGACGGCGACCCCGTAGTGGGCCGCCATCTCTTGGTAGGTGGCGTTCACGTCCGGCTCGTAGCGGTGCGGGCGCGTCACGCCAGAGCGAAGGTTGTCGCAGACGACGATCTCGTGGACCCCGCCCATCGCCTCGAAGCAGTGCACGTGGGCGCTGATCCAGTGCACCAGCTCCTGTGATGGAAGTGCCTCACAGAACAGGTAGTTCGAAGCACCCGCGACGGCAACGAACAGCTCGGCTGAAAGCTTCACTTGGCCGGTGCGCCGGTCGTAGATCGGGATCTTTTCGCCGGGGAAGTCGACGAAGAGCTTCTCGCCGGCGCGGTGGTGCTGGCGCATGACGACGTCCACCTTTCCCCGGAAGGCGCGGTAGTGGTGGACGAACTGGGTGTAGCCATAGCCGTCGGGGTGGGCCTCGCGGTACTCGATCCACAACAGCTCGAGCGTCACTCCCTTGCGGCGCAGCTCGCGGTGGATATCGGCCCAGTCGGGCATCGGCCGGGCGACATTGGACGGCGCCACAGGCGGGAAGAGCAGCTGCTCGAGGTCGTGGTCGGAAAGACCCTCGGGCAACGGCCAGCAAAGACCGCCCGCGATGGCGCGACGCACGTGGTCGCCGACCGTCGTGAAGGGAAGGTCGAGCGACAGCGCGACCTGGCGGAGGCTCAACCCCTCGCCGAGGGACAGCCGGATGACATCTCGGATCTTGCGCATGGGGACGCGGGGTCTTGGCACGCTCACTCCTCGGACACGACGGTCCGAGGAGCGTGACGAGCGGACCTACGTCACGCCAGAGGCTGCGACAGCCCCATCACGAGGTGTACGAAAACTCCGAAACAGGTGTACGGATTCGACCGAAACGGGTGTACGAATTCGCCCGGCGCGCGCATCCACGGTCGGTCTTCCTTGGCTACTCGATCAGGGAATCGGGATCAATCCCGGTCTGGTAGCGGTCATCGGTGCACGTGGATCGGGAAAGACGGCACTGGCGGACCTTATGGCACATGGAGCCGGAAGTTCGCTCCCGATCGAGGGCGAGGACTCATTCGTGTCGCGGGCATCCGGATTCCTGTCCAACGGCAAGGTCAGAATCAAATGGAACTCAGGCGAGTCGCAGCAGACATCGTTGCGCGATGTACCGGATCAGGACGAAGAACCGGGCGTTCACTACCTAAGCCAGCAGTTCGTTGAGCGCCTGTGCTCTCCGGAGGGTATCGACGACGAGCTGATCGCGGAGGTCGAGAAGGTGGTCTTCGCCGCTCACGAGCCTTCGTCTCGGTTGGGCACGACGTCGTTCCGCGAGTTGTTGGATGCGAAGACCGGCGATCAACGAGAACAGCGCCAGTATCTCCGGGATCGGCTCGATCGCATCTCTGAAGAGGTCCTAGTCCAGCGAGAGATGAAGCGGACGCTTGCGGCGAAGGATAAACGCCGAAAGCAGATCACGACCGAGCGCGACGGAGCTGTGAAGCAACGTGGGGGAATTGTCGGGGCCGGTCAAAAGGAGCGATCTGAGTACTACACGCGGCTACGTGAGGCTATCGACGCTCGCAAGCGAGCCATTCAGGATGTTGCTCGCGTCAAGCAAAGCATCGAGCACCTCAGGGCGGAAGTCGTTCGGTACGAGAGTGCGGTCTTCCCCGATTTGGTGAGCAACTTACGCGACAAGTTCGCGACTACTGGTTTTGCCGACGATGACTGGGACGAATTTGCCATTGGGTTCAAGGGTCGCCCTCGTGTCGTCATCGAGAGGCATCTTGAGGGTGCCGACAAGTTGATCGCCGCCCATCGACTTGGAAACCGGGATGTCAATGTCGGACTGGCGACGACCGCCGAGGTCTTGGCCACCGCCCCACTCGAGTTGCTCGAAAAGGCATTTGCGCAGGTCTCGAAAGAAATTGGGGTCGACCAAGCGCAAACTCGAAAGCTCAAACAATTGAACGATCGCATCGCCGTCCTGGAAGTTGAACTCAAGAAGTTGGACGAAGAGATCGAACGGGACAAAGGTGCAGACGAGCGGCTACGAGGGTTGTCCGCGGAGCGTGCGGATCGGTACGAGGAGTTCTTCGATCTGCTTGTCGCAGAACAAGGCCGACTCGCCGCGTTATACGCGCCTCTGGAGAAACATCTCAGCAACGCCAGCGAATCCGTACGTCGCCTCGCCCTCGTGGTCGTGCGAAATGTCGATACCGAAGCCTGGGCCAACCGAGGCGAGGAGCTGTTGGATCTCCGAAAGTCAGGCAAGTTCCAAGGGAGAGGATCACTCGGCAAGTTCGCTCGGAAGCGTCTGCTTCCCGCCTGGGCATCTGGCACAGCTGAAGAAGTCGCGCAAGCGATGTCTAACTTTCGGGCGGAATTCGACGAAGCCTTACTCAAGCAATCGCGGGCAAACCTTGGCGACCCCGATTATGCCGAATGGACGCTGGATGTCGGACGTTGGCTTTACTCGACCGACCACATCGTCATCACGTACAGCTTCGAATATGACCGGGTACCCCTCAGCCAGCTTTCTCCTGGTACGAGAGGAATAGTGCTTCTTCTGCTCTATCTCGCCTTGGATCTCGACGATCACCGCCCGCTCATCATCGACCAGCCCGAGGAGAATCTGGATCCACTCTCCGTATTCTCAGAATTGGTCGAACTCTTCAAAGAAACCCGGAATCGTCGTCAGGTGGTTATGGTGACGCACAACGCCAACTTGGTTGTGAACACGGACGTTGACCAGGTGGTCGTTGCCAATTCTCAGCGCGACAGCGTTGATCGTCCGCCGAACTTCCGCTACGTCTCGGGCGGCCTGGAGTCGCCCGAGATTCGAGGGCACGTCTGCGACATCTTGGAGGGTGGTGAGCGTGCCTTCCGCGAGCGAGCGCGCCGCTTACGAGTGCGCTACTAGGTCGCTTGTCCAAGAGCTCTCCCCGTCGGGCGTACCTGGACTTGCGCGTTCGAACAAGGCGGCTTCGCTGCCCGAGGAAGCGAACGCCCTCACGTTTCGCGATCACCTGGGGTTGGCTCACCGGCTGGCTCACTTCTACCGGCTACGGCGTGGACGACGCGTCACTTGGTATACCGCTGGCCTGATAGAGGGGCAGGTCAGCACACTCCATGGACGCGTTGGACAATTGTCAGCGCACTCGTAATGCGCAGGTCGTGGGTTCGAATCCCACCTCGGGCTCCGCGGGCTCTACAAGGGTCCACTTCGAAAGCTCAGTTTTTCAGTGCCTCGGATCGCGTGAATGGGTCTCGTGCCAGATCCATGCCAGCCAAATTCCGCGGACAGCGTCGGATCGTAGTGACGGAATTCGCGTGACGCCTCGACTTTTCAGCGCGCTTCGCGGCGCTTGCAGCTTTTGGTGATGCGCTGCGTGGCTGCTGGGCGTTATCACGTCAGTCGGGCAATCGCCAGTGCTGTCGCAAGCAGGACCATGGCACCGGCCATCGCTCGCAGCGCCCTTTCGAGCGGTATGAGCAAGGTTCGCCGGTCCAGCGCGATCGACACTCCGTTCGTCAGCTGGACGCTTCCCTCGACCGCGGAAGCCCGACGGCGCAGCAGTCGTGCTGGCGTGCTGAGCAGCCGCTGGGCAACTGAAAAGGCCAGCGCGGCAAGAGCGGCGAGCACGGCCACGGCGGTGATTCGGTCGGTCTGGGCGACGTAGGCGGTGAGGACCGGAAAGGCGCCCCAGGCGATACCGAACGTCAGGTCGTTGTGGAGGACACCGCCCAGCAGCTCTGAGCAGTAGCCGACGACGAGAACCGGCCCGATTACGAGGAACGGCACGAGAACCCACCCGACCTTGATGACTCCGGCGATACCGAGGGCGATCGCACCGGCGAGAGCGATCGCCGCGACGACACCGAGCGTCCGGTCCGAGATACCCGTCCCCAACGGACGTCCATTCAGCTCGTCGAGGGCGTGGGCCGCCAGTCCGACGGCCAGAAAGAACGCCAGCACCGTGGCAATGAGCTTGGTTGCGTTCACCAAAGGCGCGAGCGAAGCGCCAATGACGACGTAAGCGAGGTGCCATGCGGTATAGGGAGGATGAAGAAGCGTCCACCAATCCCCCCAAGACCCCGAACGCGCCGCGTAAAAGGCGGGGCGAGGGTCGTCGGTCGCTGATCGCGGTTGCCCCTCCTCGCCATGGAAACGCATCTCAGGCTTGGTGTCCTCATCCACCAGCGCGCCGCCCCCACATGACCAATCCACCGCCAAGGCTCATCACCTTCCAGCCGACATTTTCGAATCCCGCTCGACGCCAGCTGTCAACGGCCCAGGACACCGGGTAGCGCTCGTCGTGGGCAGAGATGCTCGGACCGAGGAAGCGCCCCACCCGGAACCAGGCGCGACCGCCGGTCACCCAGCCGGCCAAGGGGAGCAGCCATCTCGTGTAGCCCCACCACCAGAACCGCCAGAACAGGCTCGGTGGACGAAGGAACTCGACGCTCCCCATCACCCCACCGGGCTTCACGACTCGGGCGAGCTCGTCGAGGGTGTGTTGCGGATCAGCGACGTAACGAAGCAGGTAGGTGAAGCTCAGAGCATCGAAGGTTCCGTCGGGAAACGGGAGGCTGTCGGCTTGTCCGGACACGAAGCAAGCACGACACGCGGGGTCCTCGGTTCGCGACTTCCGGATTGCCTCGTTCAACATTTCTTCTGAGACGTCAAGACCGACCACGCGGCAACCCGTCCGATGCAGCAGGTCGAAGGCCACCTTGCCGGTTCCTGAGGCGACGTCCAGCACGACCTTGGGTCCCGTCGCCGCGATGCGGTCGACCATCGCTCGACGCCACCGGCGGTCTTGGCGGAACGACAGCAGCTCCGAGAGACTGTCGTACCGGGGACCGAGCGGCGCGAACAGCGACGGCGCGACTCCGCTTCGGTCTGCGGCGTTAGAGGTCGACTTCATCGCGAAGGGCTCCACGCCACCGTAGGCTCTCTACTCGCTCGACGAGCCAATAGGGCAGGAAGCGTCTGGTTCGGGCACTTCTGACTTCCTGAACGTGCGATTCGCTCGCGCCGAATCGCGTGACGATCGAAAAGCGTTGTGCGCGTCCGCACTTCTTCGACACAAACCTGCAATGCCCCGGGGAGCCAGCAGGACAGATGCCTGAGAAGCCGGTTCCGACAACCGATGTCCGGAAGGGCGGCGGCTCACGTTCGGCGACGGGACGCGTCAAACCCGCATGCCGTCTGGCTCGGCAACCACCGGGCAGCGGTGACAAGCTCCGTCGGTGCGTGCCAGGCGTCTCATCCTCGCCATGGGCTCGCCCATCGCGCTCGCGAAGGCGTATTCGCTGATCGTCAAAGGTGCGCTCGTCCTTGATGTCGGCATCGGTCGCAGGGTCCGACCCCTCGGGCCGATCACCTTGGAGATCGCCGCGCTTCCTGAGACGGTCTTCGACGTCATCGCCAAGCCCTATCTGGACAAGACGCCGCGTGCATTGGAGAGCAAGCTGAACGTGCTCGAACGGGGCGCCGACATGGTCCTGGCCGAGCACTTCACTGACCTCGGCAACGGCCGGACAGCTACGACGCTTGAAACGGTCAGGTTCGACAGGCCCCACTGTGTCAGCTTCCGACTTGTGCGGGGCCCGATTCCGAGCGTCACGGAGACGTTCGAGCTAGAGCCACAAGACGCCGGTACGACGCTCACCTACACGGGGGAGATGGGGACCGACTTCTGGGCGCTCGGTTCATGGTGGGCGAACAAGGTGGCGGGCAAGTGGGAGAGGGCGGTGGAGGAATCACTCGCCGGCATACGGGCAGAGGCGGAGCGGCTCGGGAAAAAGACCCTTCGGTAGCGTTCGGTCGAGTGGTAGCTCGGCGCGAAGGCCGGCGGTCTCACCGAGTGCACAGCCGAAGGTGCGTGGAATATTCCATGCCGCGCCTCCACACCTCGCCCCCCGTCGGTCGAAACGATTTTGACGGCACTCTCTGGAGCGTGACGGTTTTCGTGAAACTGAGCCGCGTTTGCTGCTCACCGCCGGCGAGATTCAGCCCTCGGCGGTTAGCAGAAGTTCCCTCAGGGGCCTCCGAACCCGTTGCCGCAGGCCTTCTGCGCGGTCTTGAACTGGGGTGAGTTCGGATCGACCCTATTCAACTGGATTCCGAATTGGTGGCTATTCGAGATGATCTTCGGGTCGGGGAAGTTCGGCAAGCCGTGGGTGCGCATGCACTGTGCCCACTCCAAGATCTTGGTCGTTTCGGCGGCGACCTGGGCGGCGGTTGGCATCCCTCCGTTGTCCGGCAGCAGGTGCTTGCAGGAGTTGTTCGCCGATGAGAACTGGGGTGATTTGGAATCGGCCTGTGGGTTAAAGCTGATGCCGCGGTCGCTCCGCACCGGATCGGGAAAGTTCGGCATGCCGTGGGTGCGCATGCACTCGGCATACGACAGCGTGTACTGGTACTCCTGGTTGATGCCCTGGAAAGGCGACGGATTTGCCGTGCCGGCGGCGTTCGTCGTTGTCGTCGTCGATCCGAGGCTCGCAACACCTGGACCCGCGGCGCTGCCTCCGCATGCCGCAAACAGGAGCGCGACTGCACCGAGTGCGGAGAACGTGAGCACGGTTCGCCGAAGTCCGGGATGCGGAATGCTGCGCTCCGCGATCGGCAGCTTGTTCGTATCGATCAAAGGCGCACCTCCTCAAGTGGCGAACCACTCGCCAGGCCGCGGGCGACGTTGCTGGACTCGTCAGACGCTCTCGGACCATTGTGCCGAGGGGCGGTTGCGCCGTGGTTACATTGCGAGTCGTCTCGTCAACGTGGTACCACCCCGGGCTCCGTGAAAGATCACCTTCGCCGCCCGCGAGGCCTCATCCCCCGCCAGGCCGAGGCCAAGATCGGCGCAGACTCCGGACTCTGAGCGAGGACCCACCCCGTTTGGTTCGTGGGCGACTCGAACTGAATCCATCACGCCTCTCTCGTTCTGTGCCCCTCCTCTGGAGTGTCGGTTCTCCGGCCCGCCAGAAAGCTGGTCATTCGGCGCTCACGCTCTGCGTCGGTATACGCGACAACGGTCGCGAGTCGTTCCAACGCGTAACCCGCTTGGCTAAAGGGATTCGCCGAGAAGCGAAGCACTTCGCGCGCTAGACGAACTGCGAGCCGTCCATTATCGGAGATGTCGGTTAGTAACCGAACGGCGACGTCATGAACTTCGCTCGACGGACAAACGCGATTCACGAGACCGATCCTTAGCGCCTCGTCCGCCGGAATGGACTGACCCGTGACGATCATCTCGAGAGCGCGTCCGTAACCGACGAGCCTCGTCAGGCGTTGCGTCCCGCCAGCACCCGGAAGTATTCCCAGCTTGACTTCGGGTTGACCGAAGAGAGCGTGATTGCTTGCGACACGGAAATCGCAGGCGAGCGCCAGCTCCAATCCACCCCCTAGCGCGTGTCCGTTGATAGCGGCCACCGTGGGGACTGACATGTTTTCAAGCTGAGTTGCAACCCGTTGGCTCCGTCCCGAGAGATTCTCATACGGCTTTCGTGCAGCGAGCTCGGCGACGTCCGAACCCGCGATGAAGACCCGATCACCAGCGCCCGTCAGTACGACACCGTTGACTTGCCGGTCAGCATCGAGTTCTTCGATTGCCTTTTCGATCGCCATCCAAGTTTCGGTGTCGAGGGCATTCGCCTTTTCCACGCGGTCAACCTCGATGACCCCGATCCCATTCTGAATTTCGACTCGAAGCACAGTCACTCGCTCGTGGAAACGGGCCTGCGAGCAGCGAAGAGCCCGTCGAACCCGACCGCGACTTTCAATTTACGACTGGTGGCGCTTGCGGCTGAACGAACGGGGATTTTTTGGCGAACGTCTGATTGAAGCAAACCGAGACTGTTGAACGGAAAGACCATGTCACCGAGCTCCAACGGCTACGGGCCGATAGAAACGAAAACGAACCATCTGGGAGATGTCGGCTTGGGACGCTACTCCGCCTTTCGACTTGCAAATGTCAGCGCGGACGTCGAACGACCGGCTGGTTTCATCGACTGAAGGTCGTTCTGATTTGCGTGAGCACCGCCCGATCGCGTACCTATGAGCACGACGAGTCTGTTTTGAGCCGGAGGAGCGCGGATGAGTGAACTGTTCCCGGCGAAGTCGATCGCCGTCGAGGTCGTCGCCTGCACCGATCCCACGCGCGAAGGAGAGTTCAACTACTGGCACGACAAGACGAGGGTTCCCTATCTGCGGCGCGCCTCTGGCATCGTCGACGTTTACCGCTATCGGGACGTTCAACCTGACCTTGGCGAGGAGTTCAAGCGCTTTACGGCGGCTTCGGGCGATTTCACGCGGTATCTCACGGTGTATCGCATCAACGACACAGACCCATGGGGCGTGATGCAGAGGCTCAAGCAAGAGGAGACGCGTGACGGGGGGATGATGGACTGCGCCGCGGTTCAGGACCTGACGGTGTGGGATTTTGTCGCCACCCGGACAACGATCAGGGCAACGGATCGACGCGAGACGCATCTCCCCGACGGAATGCCGGAGGCTCTCCTTCTCTACTACTCGAACCACGATCCCGCTCGAAAGATCGACCACGACGACTGGTGGCTATACACCCACGCGCACGACCTGCTCGAAACGCCGGGTCTCGTGCAGTGCTCGAGGTATCACAATCTCAATCCGAACCCGGCGGAGAAAGAGGCGAAGATCCTCAACGTCTACGAGATCGATGCGGACGATCCGGACGCGGTGTTGCTCCGTGTCCTCCAGGACGATCGCGACGTCCGCCGACCCCAGGGTCGCTTCAGCAGCTTCAGCCGCGAAGGCGACTGGCACGGCACCGGCCTTTACCGCCACTGGGACCTGATGTAAGCGAGCGGCCCGTGGTTTATCTGCGAGATCCGAAACAGGCGCGACTCGCGCTTTTCCGCGAATGAATCTTGGGCGCAGGCGCGCAGCGCCCGCGCAAACCACCCGCCTACCCTGCTTGCGCCACCTCGACCCTCCGTCTATGGTGTCCCGTATCTCGGTCCACGTTGTCCCGAAAGCGGGACCGACCGTCTGCAAAGTAGGTAGGGCGTCTGGAATATCACGGACTGGAGGGGGGAGATGTCCTCGTTGACACATCACGCGAGACGTTGGGTGCTGGTGTCTGTTCTCGCCGCGGGCGTGGTCGTCGCCAGCTCGACGGCAGCCTCGGCGTCATCGAATTCATCGGCGAACGCACGTAGCAGAACCGGCAAGAGCAGCTCAAAGCTCGTCGAAGCTGTCATCACAGCATTCACGGGCCCGGAATCCTTCATCGGAGGTGTGCTGAGCGCAGGCGCCTATCCGGCGGTGTACGCGATCAATAAAGCCGGTGGTGTCCTCGGTCACGACTTCGCGGTGACGACCGTCGACACGCGCGGCGACCCCGCAGACGCGCTTCCTTTGGTCGAGCGATTCCTCTCAACCGCGTCCAATCTCGTCGGCGTCTGCGGAACTGACGGTGCGACGGCTAACCAGTTGCTTCCCGTCTTCAACGAGCACAAGCTGACGATGATTTCCGACGTGGGATCGTCGAACTTCGATCACACGCACCTCCAGTACTTCTGGCGGCTCGTCTCGCCCGATCCGGCTAACGGTCTCGCGATGGCAGAGTGGGCGAAGCAAAAGGGTTACAAGCGTGTGGCGTTGGTGTTCGGTACGGACACGACTGCGCAAGGGGACCTGCCGGGCATCGAGTACGGCGTCAAGCATCTCGGCTTGGACGTTGTCGCGAACATCAGCCTGACCCCCGATCAACCCTCGTACCAATCCGATGCTGCGACCCTGCTTGCTGGTCACCCGCAGGCGATCTTCACCGAAGAGGACGCCACCACGGCCGGAACCTTCTTCGGTGACGTGGCACAGCTGGGGACCGTTCCGCCGATCATCGGTGACTCGGGAACGATCGAGAACGGTTGGTTGAGCGCCGTATCCGCGGCGATGGGGTCGTCGACGTTCACTGCCGACTACACCGGCCTCACTCCGGCGCCGGCCAAGACGACACCTGCACATGCCGCGTGGGTCAGCGCCGTCAAGGGCGCTGCTTCGCACGTGCTGAAGCCGGCGAATCAATGGTTCAACGAGCCGTACGCGGAAGCCGAATACGACGGCTTGATGATGCAGGCGCTCGCGATGATCGAGTCGAAGAGCACCAATCCGACCGTCTTCAACAAATACATCGAGTCGGTGAGCGAGCCCGGCCCGGGCAAAGTGACCGTCTACAACTTCGCCGCCGGCAAGGCAGCGCTTCTCGCCGGCAAGAAGATCCGGTACGTCGGCGTGTCGGGGCCCATTGCGTTCAACCAATGGCATAACTACTACGGCAACCAAGCGGCGGTACGGTTCCCGCAAGGCACGTTGTCGAGTGAGAAGGTCGTCGGGCTGGTTCTGGCGAAGACGATCGAATCGGCGGGCTAGGCGTTCTCTTAGGCGTTCAGCTCGGTAGGAGAGCCGGTATTGGCGACAACCGACAGCGCTCATCTCGTCCGCCCGGACCCGTTTTTGCGGGCGGACGAGGTGAGCTTCGGATACGGATCGCTCACGATCGTCGACCGGGTCAGCGTCGAAGTCGGGCCGGGCGAGATCGTCGCCTTACTCGGCCCAAACGGAGCGGGTAAAAGCACGCTCGTCAAGGGTCTGATCGGCCACCTGCCTCTGCTGGGTGGTGCTATCAGGCTCAACGGAATCGACATCAGTACGACACCGGCTCCGACGCGCGTGCGAATGGGGGTCGGCTACGTACCGCAAATCCGGGACGTTTTCCCACCCCTTTCCGTCTGGGAAAACCTCAGTATGGGCGGTTACTTGATGCCGCGCAGCGCAGTTAAAGAGCGAGCCGAGGCGGTGCTGGCCTTATTCCCGTCGCTCGCAAAAAAACACCGCCGCCGTGCTGGCACGCTGAGCGGCGGTGAGCGGAAAATGCTGGCGATCGGCCGCGCGCTGATGAATAGTCCGAACCTGCTGATCCTTGACGAGCCGACGTCGAACCTCGCGCCGAGCGTCGTGCGGGGAGTGCTCGACGAGATCATCGGCCGACTCGCAGAGGCGGGCCAATCGGTCCTGATGGTTGAGCAGCGCGTCAAGATGACGCTCGAGGTGGCGAGCTTCGGCTACGTACTCGTGCAGGGCAAGGTACGCCTCGCCCGTTCCGCCCGAGAGCTGCAGGACGCGGAGAGCGAGCTCTCGGATCTCTTTTTCAACGCCGCGCATGCGACGCCAGCCGCCTCATGAGTACAACCGGGCTCAGGCTGTGTGAATGAACCTCTACTGGGAAGCCATCGGATTCGGCGTCATCGCGGCGGCAAGCATCGCCCTCGGCGCGATGGGGTTCACGCTCCAGTTCGGGCTCACGAATGTGCTCAACATCGGCTACGGGGCGATCATGAGTCTCGGTGGCATTGTCGCCTACGTCGCCCACTCGGCCGGGCTCTCGATCTGGCTCTGCTTGGTTCTCGGAGGCCTCAGCACGAGCATCGTTACGCTGATCGTCGCCAAGACGATCCTCCGCGTCTACGCGCGACGCGGTGCGGCGCTGTTCGAGATGGCGATGATCACTTTCGGCGTGGCTCTGATCATCGAGTACGCGATCGCCGCCATAACACGGAACAACATCTACGCGTTGAACATCGCGATCGAGCACGCGATCGCTCTCGGTCCGCTGCGCTTCACAAAGGTGCAGCTGGTACTCGTGATCGTCGCTTTCGCCGTGTTCGTCCTGCTCGACCTCTTCCTGCGCCTGACGAGGCTCGGAGTTGCGTTGCGCGCGACAGCGGTGGACCCCGATTTGGCTCGGGCTTCCGGTATCGCGACGAATCAGATCGTCACAGCTGCCTGGTTGCTGAGCGGCTTCCTGTGTGGCCTTGCCGGCGGAGTCTTCATGGTCAACATCTTGACGATTAGCGCGTTCACCGGCGACAGCTTGCTCTCACTGGTGATCGTCGCCGCCCTGATGGGCACGGCTGGCTCGGTGCGTGGCGCGGTGCTTGCGGCGTTGGTGATCGGAATCACGACGCAGGTCGTGAGCGTCGCAGGTGCGTCGAGTTACGACACCGCGGTCGCGTACGGTTTTCTCGCTCTCGTTTTGCTCGCGCGGCCGCGAACGCTGCAAGGGGGTCTCGTAACCGAGCGGGCGCAGATCACCGTATGAGCGAATAAAACGTGCAGGACTTCATCTCGATCTCGCTTGTGTACCTGGGCATCTACGCCCTGTCGACCTTGTCGCTCAACCTGCAGTACGGCTACGCGGGGATCATCAACTTCGGCTGGATCGTGTTCCAGGCGATCGGCGCATACGTCGCCGCCGTCACCTCGCTTGGTCCGGCCTCACCGAGCGGGTTTCAGCACTACATCTTCGGTGCGCGGCTGCCCTTTCCGCTGCCCCTTGTCATGGGTACCCTCGCTGGTGCCGCGCTCGCTCTCGTGCTCGGCGGACTGATCCTCACCCGCCGCATCCGCAAAGATTTTCAAGCGATCATCTTGCTCGTCGTCGCGATCATCGCCGCGCAGGTCGTGATCGCGGCGGTTGGCATTTTCAACGGAGCGAACGGTGTATCCGGCGTCCCCAAGCCGTTCAACGGCGTGTTCCGCCTTTCCTACCATGGCTACCAGTGGTTCTACGTCGGTTGGATGGCCGCTATTTGTCTCGTCGTGTACGTCGGTCTTGAATGGTTGTGTCGGACCTCGTGGGGCCGAGCACTGCGCGCGGTACGCGAGGACGACGTGCTGGCGGGTTACGCCGGGGTCAACATCCAGGCCCTGCGCGTCGTCGTGTTCGTGCTCGGAGGTGCGATCGCTGGTTTCAGCGGAGCGTTACTCGTCGAGTTCCTCGGCACGTGGTCGCCGGACGCCTGGAGCTTCGTCGAGACCTTTGTCGTCTTCGTTGCGGTGTACGTGGGCGGCCGCGGCAACAACTTCGGCGCGATCATCGGCGCCTTGTTGGTGCCGGTCATCTTCGGCACGATGCCATCGTTCCTACCGCAATTCGGCTACGCGGGCTTGACAGCCAACCTTGAGTGGATCTTGATCGCGTTGTTGTGGCTGATCACCTTCTACCTGCGTCCGGCCGGGATCCTGCCCGAGCGACGGCACATCGCGATCAGGCCTCGCGCAACCCAGACAACGAAGGCGCTGAGCCAGAGAGCGAAAGTGCCCGCGACATGAGCAGGCGAGCGCTGGACAGCACCGACGCGGGCCGCGTCTCTGACACGGTTGTCCACTCGATCCCCGCGCCGCAACAGCGCGACGCGTCGCAGCGATTTGTCTCCGGACCGATCGTTCTCGAGGTCGGCGGTTTGCGGGTCAGCTTCGGTGGCGTTCCGGCGGTCGACGGGATCTCACTTACCGTCGCACGAGGCGAGATCGTCGGCCTCATCGGACCGAACGGCGCCGGCAAGTCTTCCGTTCTGAACGCCGTCTCGGGTGACTTGCGCCCTTCTGGCGGCTCGATTCGCTTTGCCGGGCGCAACGTGACGAGACTTCCGGTCCACCGTCGAGCGCGGCTCGGGATGGCGCGGACCTCGCAGACGGCTCGCGTCTTCGAGGGCCTCACGGTATTCGAAGGCCTCGTCACGTTCGCTCGCGGGGCCGAAGGCGCGTCGCTCACGCGCACTTTGTTCCGCCGCGGACAACGTTCCGAAGAGGCCGAGGCTTCAGAGCTCGCCTGGCAACTCCTCGATCGCCACGGTTTCACGCACATCGCCGACCTGTACGGGCGTGAGCTGAGCGGCGGACAGCGGCGATTCGTCGACCTGGCGATGGCGCTGATCCGTTCGCCGCAGCTGCTGCTCCTCGACGAGCCGATGGTTGGGGTCGCGGCGGCGATCCTTCCGAGTCTGATGAGCGCGTTGCGCGAGGCGGCGCAGCGTGGCGTTGGGATCCTCATGGTCGAGCACGCGCTCGACTTGGTGGCCGAGCTTTGCGACCGTGTCGTCGTCATGGCGTCCGGAAAGGTCATCGTGTCGGGGACCTACGAGGAGATCTCCGAAGACGTCGAGGTGCGACGCGCTTATCTGAGCTGACGACAAAAGGACGCCATGCGGATCGAATTCGGCAGGCAGCCGTTCCATTACCTGTTCGTCCCGACCGTTCTGCCGTTCGCGGAAGGCGGTTACGACATCGATGAGTCGGCGCTCAGGCGCTACCTGGAGCGTCTCAGCGCGCCCGAGTTCGCCGCGCGCGGTGTCGGCGTCGTCATCAACTCAGAGGCGGGCGAACTCGTCTATTTAACCCGGCGAGAAGCGCGCCGCACCGTCGAGATCGCGGTCGAGGTGTGCGCCGACCGCATACCGGTCGTGGCAGGTGTCGCTGCTCTCCGTCCCGAGACGATGATCGAGATCGCGCAGGATGCGAAGGAAGTCGGCGTCGAAGCGCTCATGTTGTTGCCGCCGATGGGGGCGGTCGACGTGTCGGTCGGTTGGAACACCGCTCGTTATCCCGAGGTCTGGACGGACGTCGCAGCCGCCGTAGATGCGGCGGTGGACATGCCGCTTTTCATGCACCCGGTGACGAACTTCACGCCCGAATTCGGACCCGGGTTTCCCCTCGTGGGCGTCATGAAGATGGTGGAGGAGATCGAGAACGTCGTTGCTTGGAAGATGACCTACAGCTGGCAGGGCTGGCGCACAGTTGCAGCGGCGCTGCGTGGATTCAGGCGGCACATCGCCCTGCTCGGCTCCGGTGCTCGTTATTACCACGAGGCGATCGCCTCTGGCATCTTGGACGGCGGGCTTTCGGCGGCGTTCAACTACTCGCTCGATGAACACCTCGCGCACATTGGGGCGTTCCAGGCCGACAGCCTCGAGACTGCGTTATCGATCTGGGACGGTGGGCTCCGCCAGCTGCAGGAGTTCGTGTTCGCCGAGCCGTCGCGTCTCCACATTCGCACCAAGGTCGGTGCCTGGATCGCGGGCAACGTCGCGCACCCGATGATGCGTCCGCCCATGCCGAAGCCATTCCAGGCGGAGTGTGAACAGATTCGAGCGTTGATGGTTCAGGCGGGTTGCGAGGTGATCGACGAGGAACAGTTCCGATCCGGCCTCGAAGCGGTGCGACTCGCCTCGGCGCCTTTTTCGCGCCCCCTCAGCCAACCTCGATAAAAAGCTCCGAAAGCGATGGCTGATCTGTGATCCGCCCTTGTTCGCGCGTGTAGCGAAGGATCGTCTCGAGGTTCAAGCGGTTGGCGTCGCTCAGTCCGTACTCCCAAGGGTCGTCCCCCAGCAGGTCGCGCTGTTGTTCCCATGCGGCCTCGAAAAAAGCGAGCGGGTTGAGGCGCGGGTCCGACGCGCGCTGATAGCCGATTCTCTTGGCTTCTTCAAAAGCGGCGTAGAGGCTCTCCGCGACCCAGGGTTCGCGTTCGAGGATCTCCTCGCGGATCGTGAGCACGTGCATGATCGGGAAGATCCCCGTCCTTCGGTAGTAATCGACCGACCTCTCGACGTGGTCGGGGAACAGCCGTGCGATCCGTGCGTCGCGCCGGTCGAACGACGGCGGGATCCTCGGCGAAAGCAGGACGTCGACCTCGCCGCTGAGCAGCGTGTCCTCGGTCACCGTCTGCGGCGCGGTTTTCGTGTCGCTCCCGTCCATCGGCTCGAGTGAGTTCTCGCGCCAGTCGACGGCGTCGAGCGGCACGCCGTGTTGGTCTTGCAGGATCCCGCGCATCCACACCCCGGCCGCGGGTGTCGTTCCTGAGATTCCGCCGCGCCGTCCGATCAGGTCGGACGCGTCAAGGATGCCGGAAGCGGTATTGACGAAGTAGTAGCCGTGCCGGAACCGCCGGTGCGGATAGATGGGCAGCGCCAAGAGCGGATGACCGTACTGGCGGGCGCGGAAGTACTCGGTCACGTTGAACTCGCCGACGTCGACCTCGTTTCGGCGACGGAGGCTGTAGATGCGAAACCGGTCGTCGCTGAGCACCGTCAGCTCGATGCCCTTGGCGCTGACTTCGCCATCGATTAAAGCGCGCGTGATCTCGTAGCTCCCGCAGGAGAGCGTGAGTTTGAGCTTTTGGGTCACGCACCAACCATGCTGTGGCCGCCGTCGCAGAGCAAAAAAGCTCCCGTGATGTGACGCGAGTCGTCGCTCGCGAGGAAGACGACCGGCGGGACGATGTCCTCTGGAGTTGGGATCCGAGCAAGCGGGGTGCGCGCCAGCACGGCCTCGCGTCGCCCGGTCTTCCAGTCCTGTCGTTCACGCAGCGTCTCCGTCTCGACGAAACCCGGGCCGAGGGTGTTGACGCGGACATACGGGGCGAGCGCGTGAGCGTACGACTTCGAGATGCCGAGAATCGCGTACTTCGCCGCCGCGTACTGGGGTGCGCGTGGACTCCCCTCGACGACAACGCGCGAGCCGATGTTGACAATCACGCCCGATTGCTGGTCATCGAGCATCCGCCGTCCAAACTCGTGTGTCATCAAGAGCGTGCCTTTGATGTCGAGCTTGAGCGTGTGGTCGAGCGATTCGGGGGTCAGCTCGCGCCACGACGTCTGACTGGCCGCCATGTCCCCGACGTTGTTCACGAGCACATCGATGCGGCCGAACGCGCTCACGACTTCGGTGGCCATCCGTGAGACGTCCTTTGGTTCCGCGATATCTCCTTGGACGAGCGTCGACGCGCATCCGAGCGCGCGGATCCGGTCTGCCGTCTCTTCGGCACCCTTCACCGAGGTGCGGTAGTGGACGGCGACATTCGCGCCTTCACGGGCGAGTCCTTCGGCGATCGCCACGCCGAGCCCCTTACCGGCCCCGGTGACGAGCGCGAAGCGACCTTCCAGCCTTCCGGTCACGTCAAGGCTGGGCGGCGAGCTCGACGAGTTCGCGGAACTCGTCGTCGCTCACGAGCCCTCGTTTCGCGGTCGCGCGCTGTTTGACGGCGGCGAGCAGGCCTTGCCGACCTTCTTCTGGGACTTCGAGTCCGAGCTCTTCGAGCTTGATGCGGATCGAGTCGGCACCGCTCTTTTTGCCGAGCACGATCGCCCGTCGCGCGCCGACGAGCTCGGAGGCGTACGGCTCGACAGCGGGCGGGTCGTGAAACTGGGCAGCGACGGCGCCCGTTTCGCGGCGGAAGAGGTTCTCGCCGACGAGCGGCTTCCACGGCTCGATCGGGTAACCGCAAATCGCAGCCACCCGGCGGGAGACGCTTCCGCAATGTTCGAGCCGCAGCGATGTTTCGTAGCCGTAGAGCGCCTCGAGTGCCAGCGCGATCTCACAGAGGCTGGCGTTCCCGGCGCGCTCTCCCATGCCGTTGACCGTCCCATGAATCCACGTGGCGCCCGCCTTCACCGCTGCGACCGCCCCCGCCGTCGCCAGCCCGAAGTCATCGTGGCCGTGGTAGTGCAACGGCACCTGCGGGCCGACCGCCCGACGGACTCGGTCGACGAAGTACGAGACGGCTTCAGGCGCGGCGATCCCGAGCGTGTCGACGACGACCGCTTCTTCTGCCCCCGCGTCGACGGCGGCGCGGTACGCATCGGCGGCGAAGTCGAGGTCAGCGCGCGAACCGTCGACTCCGAAGAAGGCAACCTGGACACCGGCGCCGGCGGCGCTCGAGACGGCTTCTTTTATCCGATGCAGCACGTCCTGGCGCGAAATGCCGAGCGCGTCGAGCTTGAGGTCCGAAACGGGCGCCTCGATCACGGAGTGACGGAGGCCGAGCTCGACGATCGCTTCCACGTCGGCAGGAACAGCCCGCGAAAAGCCCCACAACTCGGCGGCGAGACCACCGTCGGTGACGAGTTCGATGGCGCGGCGGTCCTCATCACTGACGCGCGGGAAGCCGACCTCGATCCGGTCGACGCCGAGCTGGTCGAGCAGTTTTGCGATCTCAAGTTTCTGCTCGGCAGACATGACAACGCCAACGGTCTGCTCGCCGTCGCGAAGCGTCGTGTCATACAGCCCGACCTTCGTCCCGGCCGCCGCCAAAGTGCCCGCCCGCTCGTTGAGCGACCCTGTCCAAACCTTTGTCCGCTCGATCACACCTCCACCTCCTCGACCCAGCGCACTTTCTCCGGTGCCGGTTCGCCGTGCGCCTCCTGCCAGGAGACGACCGGGTTGCGCAGCACACCGATCCGCTCGATCTCTGCCTCGATCACGTCGCCCGGCTTTAGGTACCAGGCCTTGGGGTCTTCGCTGAAACCGGCGACGCCTGAAACGGTGCCGAGCGAGAGCACGTCGCCCGCCGAGTAACCAAGTGGCGAATAGTGGGAGATGACCTCGGGGACCGTGGTCGACATATGGCTCGTGTTCGAGACCTGGCGCCTTTCGCCGTTGACGCGCAATTCCACAGACAGCTGGTGCGGGTCGCCGAGCTCGTCGGGAGTCACGATCCACGGCCCGAGCGGTTTGAACGTGTCGATCGCCTTGCAGAACAAGAACACCCCCGAACGCATTTCTCGCCGCTGAATGTCGCGGGCTGTGATGTCGTTGCTGATCAGATAGCCACCGACGTAGTCCATCGCCTCTTCCGGACCGAACCATTTACCGGACTTGCGGATGACGATCGCCAGCTCGAGCTCGTAGTCGAGCTCCTCGGTCAGGTGTTCCGGATACACGACCGCGTCATCAGGTCCGATGATGGCATCGACGTTCTGGAAAAAAACGATCCACGGCGCGACGGGATGCGACCAGCCCGCTCTAAGCGACTCCTCGTGATGCTCACGGAAGTTACCGGCTGTGTGGAAGTACTTCTTCGGCACTATCGGAGCGCGCAGGCGCACGTCGCTGAGCGCGAACTCGCGTCCGGTGGGCGCCGCTGTCGCGCCGCGCTCGAAGTATTCACGCATCGAAGGAGCGTCGAGTTCGACGACGGTTTCGCCTCGCACCTCTCCGATCCCCTGCAGACGCCCATGGTCGAAAGTCGCGAGCTTCATCGGGCCTCCTTTCTTATTTGCGTTTCCAAACCGGCGACGCGCAGATCGTGTTCGTCCTCACCGAGTGAACGATTCGCGCGCTGCAGGGAGAACACCGGCCTCCTCGAGTAGCGCCGCCGCGTTCCCGCCCCTGATCAGAGCCGCCTCGGCGGCTCCGACGTTCCGGACCCCGTCGACGAACGCGACCGGGTCGATCCCGCCCATTGGCCAGTCGCTGCCTATCACGATTCGCTCGGCGCCGACCAGGTCGACGAGCTCTTCGAGGACGTGCGGCACGTAGACACAGGTGTCGTAGTAGAAGCGGACGAGGTACTCGCTCGGCTTGCCGGCGATGTTGCGCGCCGTCTCTGGCCGGTTGGCGAAATTTCGGTCGTGGCGTCCGTAGTAATGGGGCAGGTAGCCGCCCCCATGCGCCATCACGATGCGCAGGTCGGACCAGCGGTCGAACACGCCTTCGTAGATGAGCGAAGACATCACCTTGGCTTCTTCGATCGGCTGGCCGACCGAGTTCCAAAGCGCGTACTCCTGGAACCAGGGGTCGTCGACGCCGTCCGGATGGATGAACGCGACGAGGTGCCGGCCCGCGACCAGCTCCCAGAACGGAAAGTAGTCGGGGCTGCCGAGGTAGACGCCACGGGCGGCCGCCGGCAAGTTGACGACGCGCAGCCCGAGCTCGTCGACGCAGCGCTCGAGCTCGGTGAGCGACAGCCCGACGTCTTGAAGTGGCAGAGAGAAGCTGCCGACGAAGCGGTCGGGATGAGCTCTCACGAGCTCGGCGATGTGGTCGTTTGCCCGCCGGTTGAGCTCGAGGTCGGTATTCGGCTCGGCCCACTGCCCGCCGGAGACGACCTTCGATAGCGAGAGCACGGCGACGTCGATCCCGAAGCGGTCCATGTCTTCGAGGTGGAGCCCGGGGTCTAGGAGCGCGTGGTTGAGCCGGTCCTGCCTGCTCCCCGGTTTAGCCGGACCTTTCGCCCCGAAGCCTGAGGCGACGTTGTGCATCCACGAGCGTTCGAAGACCTCGTGTTCCGACACGTGCGCGTGGAAGTCAACGACCAGGCTGTTCACTGCTATTTACCCCTCGCGAGAGAAGTTCGGCGGTTCTTCGGCCCGCATCGCGGTACAGCGCTGCTTGTGATGTGGGACACTACGAACGATCCTCGCGAGTGTCAAGAAGTGACGTGAGCCGATCGAGATCCGTCGCGAGGGAGGCTTCCCGCAACGGCTCCAGCCGTTCCGGCCGCTCGCGCCATTTTGCGTCGATCGCGGCGAGATCGTTGCCCCGCGGCGGGTCGCCGGTTGCTTCGACGACGGTCTCTGACCGACCCGAGACCTCGACTCTTGCGGGCCAGCGATCCGGGTAAAGGCGGGAGAGCTCCGCATCGGCGACGACCTCGACGCGGTCGGCCAAGCACGCGAGCTGCGGGTCCTCAGGCGAGGAAGAACGCTCGATGTCGTGCAGCTCCTGGGGCCGCGAGAGCGCCAACGCCACGTTCCAGCGGGCGCTCGACAGTCGGCTCAGACGACTCTGCGAATTGGGTGCGCTGGCGACCATCTGCGCGTAGGCATCGGGGACATGGACCCGGATTACCCCCGGTTCCGCCGAATCTCGCAACCGCAGCGCCGCTTCAACGGCAGCGATGATCTGCTTCGCGCCCGGAAACGGCTTGACGCTCACCTGTTCGACCGCCGACGGCGTATCCGCCTGAAGCGCGCTGGTATCGAGAACGATTCCGGCTCCGGTCGCGATGCGGTCGAAGTCGATCTCGGCGACGAAGCCGCTTCGGGCGGCGAACGCGGCGGCACAGCCCGCACGGGCGGCGTCGCCGATCGTCAGCCAGCGACCAATCGGCGTCCCAGCGACTCCCGAGGTGAGCCCGGTCGCGCGGGTGAGGGCGATGCCGAGAGCGTTCGCGACGCGTGATTCGTCGAGATCGAGCAGCGTCGCTGTGACCGCGGCGGCGGCGAACGGCGCACAGAAATAGGTTGGCCAGATGCCGCGGTAGACGATCTGCGCGCCGGCGATCGCGGCACCGAGCCGCGTCATCGCCTCGTAGCCGACTTCGACCGCACGCCGGTAAAGCGCTGCCTCGACACCGAGCGACGCGCCGAGCGTGACCGCGGTCGGAATGACGACTGCACCAGGGGTCGTACAGCTCGGCATGTGAACGTCATCAAGCTCAGTGAGCCGAACAGTCGCGACCCGATGCACGACCGTCGCGGGAACGCCGTCGTCGAAGCCGCCAAGTGACGCCCCGATCGCGCGCCCCTCCTCGGTCATCGCGCCCGCGACGAGCGCGCCGAGCGTGTCGAAGGTCCGCGCGCCGATGGTGTCGCAAGGATCGTCGCAGCTGGCGAACCGCCGAGCGAGGTCGTGCAGCGCGCTCACAGGGTGAGTGACCCTGTCTCGAGACGCCTTGGTTCCGCGTCTTTCGGGGGCGTGTCGAAGCGCTTTTCATGTCGCTCCGCGCCGAGGTTGAACCTCCCGTCGGGCGCGACCACCGCTAGTCCTGCCGTGTGCGCAAGCGTGCACTTGCCTCCGTGTTGACGCGACCGTCGGTGACGACAACGCCGTACTCGCGCTCGGCGGCCTCCGCCGAGACGAGCCCTTCGAGCACGTCGTGAAGCACTGCTTCTGGATCGCGCTCCATCGGGTCACCCCAGCCGCCACCTCCGGAGGTGCGGACGATCGCCCGTGAGTCGGCGGGCACGTCGTAAAGGACGACGTCGACACTTCGGAAGTCCTCGTCCTGGGGGATCTTCAGAAGGTCGTCGGGCGGTTCACCCGGCTTGCCCTTCCACAGCCCCCAGGGCGGGCACTGGCGCCGACGCGGCTGCCAGAGGTTCCACTTTCCCGGAACGAGGTTGCGGACGACGATCTCGACTCCGAACCCGCCGCGGTGCTTGCCGGGCCCGGCGGAGTCCGGACGTAGCTTGCGCTCTTCGATGATGACGGGGCAGCGGAGCTCGATTGTTTCGATCGGCGCGTTGCGGACGTCGCCCTGGCAGACCGACAGCGAGGCAGAAGGTCCGTCTTCGTGTGGCCGGCCGCCCCAGCCCCCGCCCTCGAGACTCTGCACCACGAAGCGCTGCCCCGTGGCGGGGTTCATCCCCGTGAAGATCACCGCGCCGCCGAGAAAGCCGAGGTGTGCGGCGGGCACGCGATCTGACATCGCCGGCGCGAGCGCCGTCACGATCGTGTCGACGACCGTCGGTATGGGCTGGCTCCAGTCGGCCATCGGCGCCGGGTGGCTCGCCATCATGAAACTTCCCTCGGGGATGACGACCTCGAGCGCACGGAACGAGCCCGCGTTCACAGGCTCCTCGGGGGTCGTCAGCGCCTTGTAGGCGACGATCGCGCCAGCCTTCGTACGGGAATTGATCGCGCCGACGCGCTGGCCCGAGCATCCGGAGAGATCGATCGTCATGTCGCTTCCCGAGACTTTCACGCTGGCGTGGATCTCGATTCGTTCGTCGAGTGCGTGGCCGTCGTCGTCTAAAAAGGCCGATGCCTCGTACACTCCGTCCGGGATCTGAGCAACGACGTTTCGGCAGCGTTGCTCCGACTCGCGATAGATCTGTTCCGTTGCCGCAACGACGACGTCGGCGCCGTATCGCGCATACAACTCTTGAATTCGGCGCGCGCCGAGCCCACATGCGGCGATCTGTGATCGGAGGTCGCCGAGCGACGCTTCTGGAAACCTCACGTTTGCGCGCAAGACGCGCAACAGCGTCTCGTTCGGCTTGCCCGCCTCGTGGATCTTCAGCTGGTCGAGCTGCAGCCCTTCCATCCACGGATCGCTCACCGCGCCGGCGGCACCGAAGCCCGTCGAGAGACCGCCGATGTCGACCCAGTGTGCGCGCACGATTGAGAAGCAAACCAGCTGTCCATCGACGAAGACCGGCATCGAGACGACGACGTTGTTGAGGTGCTGGCCCGCGACGCGCTGGTGGTTCGTGATCAGGACGTCGCCCGGCACGAAACCGTCGCTCGCCCATTGCTCGACCG
Organism: Acidimicrobiales bacterium; assembly: GCA_049696635.1. Classification (GTDB taxonomy): domain Bacteria; phylum Actinomycetota; class Acidimicrobiia; order Acidimicrobiales; family Bog-793; genus CAVRXQ01. The sequence continues at coordinate 23,893 of JBAVUF010000264.1, forward strand.
CGTCGACGACGACGACTCCGAGATCGGCAACGAAATGGGAGACACCTCCGCCGTTTTGCGCGATGAGGTCGCCGTTCGGTGCAACGAGGGCACAGCAGTAATCGCCGACCTCATAGATCATCATGTTGTATGAAGCGCGGCGGAGGTCTGCCGACATCTCGTCGGAGATCGCCGGGAGTGCGTTGCGGATCACCTCAAGCGTGATCGGATCGAGTTGTGTCACGGTGGTCATCGCGTCCTCTTTCGTCACCGAGCCTTGCGCCTCAGGTCGATTTCGAGTTCCAGATTGTCTGCGACGGTGGCGATGTCGCCGGCAAAGACGATGGTCGTCGAGGCGTATTCCTCGATCAGTGCCGGCCCTTGTATCCGATCGCCGGGGCCGAGGTGGTCGCGAACGTAAATCGGAGCGTCGATCGCCTCGTCTGCTCGTTCAAAACGAACAGGCGCACGATCCGTTGGCTCCGCACCTCCGCTGCTGTTCGCGATGCCGCTGAGTCGCGGCTTATCGCGCCTACCGAACCCGGTGACTCGCAAGTTGACCACGTCGACGTGTTCGTCGGCAGCGTGGTGTCCATAGCGCCTTTGGTGCACCTCGTCGAAGCGCCGCCTGATCGCCTCCAGACTGTCTGCCGAAAGCTCGTGCTCTGCGATCGGGACTGGCAGCGTGAAATCCTGTCCCGCGTAACGCATGTCGAGAAAAGACTCGACGCGTAGACGTTCGGCCCCGATGAGCCCTGTGAGGCGGTCGACCATTTCCCGGTAGGCCGCCTGGAGGCGCGAAGGATCTAGGCGGTCGAGCCGTGCGTAGATCGTTTGCACGAGGTCGTGCCGCTCGTCGGTGAGGAGCATGCCGACTGCCGAGAAGTGACCGGGATAGCGCGGCACGATCACACGTGGGATGTCCAGTTCGCGAGCGATCGCTGCTGCATGCAGTGGTCCGGCACCGCCGGAAGCGAGCAATACGAAGTCGCGCGGGTCATGTCCTTTGGCGACGGATACCTCACGTACCGCGAGTGCCATCTTGGCGTTCGCGACCTCGATGATTCCGTGCGCGGCAGCCAGCGGATCGAGACCGAGGGGTTCTGCAACTTGTTTCGCGATGCCAGCGAGAGCGCCCTCGATGTCCAGACCCATCTCGCCGCCCATGAACGCGCTCGGACGAATCCGACCGAGGGCGACGTTCGCATCCGTGACGGTCGGATCGAGGCCCCCTCGCCGGTAGCAAATGGGTCCGGGATCCGCACCAGCGCTACGCGGCCCGACCTTGAGCGCCCCAACTTCGTCGATCCAGGCGATGCTGCCACCGCCTGTGCCCACCTCCACGACGTCGACGACGGGTCCGAGGACAGGGTGGCCCTCGGCGTAGCCGCCGACGTAATAGACGTCGGTGATCGTCGGCGTGCTGTCGCGAATCAAGCTCACCTTCGCGGTCGTGCCGCCCATATCGAAGGCGATCACGTTCTTATGGCCGAGTTCGCGTCCGACTTCGTTCGCCGCGATGATGCCCCCGACGGGTCCCGATTCCATCATCGAGACTGGTCGACGGGCAGCGGTCGCCGGTGTCATCACGCCGCCGCCCGACTGCATGATCCAGACATCGCCGTCAAGACCCCGCTCGCGCAGCCGGAGCTCGAGTGACTCGACATAGCGGCTGACGACAGGACCGACGTACGAGTTGACGACGGTGGTTGAGGTCCGCTCGTATTCGCGGTATTGGCGCAGGATCTCGTGCGAGAGCGACACGTACAAATCAGGCAGCTCAGCGCGGATGATCGCGCCAGCTCGGCGCTCGTGATCCGGATTCGCGTACGAGTGAAGAAAGCAGACCGCGACCGCCTGGACGTCCGCCGCGCGTAGCGCGGCGCACGCATCGACGACGGAATCCTCGTCGAGCGGTGTCGCTACTTCTCCCGACGCCAGTATCCGCTCAGACACCTCGAAGGTGAGTGCACGCGGCACGAGCGGCCGTGGTCTGCGGAAGAACAGGTTGTACGCATCTGGGCGGTTTCCGCGCCCGATCGAATAGACGTCGCGCGTACCGAGCGTGACGACGAGTCCTGTTCTCGCCCCCTTCGCCTCGAGCACGGTGTTGATCGCGATTGTCGAGCCGTGGACGACATCGGTCGCCTCGGCAACGTCCGCACCACTCCTCGCGATGCAGGCAAGCACTCCCTCGACGAGGTCCTCCGGGGTCGTCAGACTCTTGGCGTGAACGAATCGTCCTGTGCGTGCCTCGTAGCCGATGAGGTCGGTGAACGTGCCTCCGATGTCGACCGCGATCGTGAAGTCATCGTTCATTCGAGCTACGAGCGCGTCCCGTCGGCCCCTGTCACCGACGTTTCACGTTTCGGCGGCCAGTGAATGTCGGCGACTGGTTTCGATACCGGCTGAATCTCGGGGGCGTCAGGGATCACCGGCATTAAGAGATGCGAGGGGTGCTCTTCGTCATGAAAGATCGTCGCTTTGCCCGGGACGGGGAGCAGCTCCGATGTATAGATGGTGTGCAGCATCATGTGGTACACGTTGTCGTCGCTCGAGATCTGGACCCATATCCGGTGGCCCTTTTTGAACGTCCAGAACTTCGGAGGCAGCTCGATTTGATATTCGTGGATCTCGTCTGACTGCGGTCGGCTCGGGTTCTGGTACGGATGGAACGGCAGTCCCGGTGTCGAGCGGCTCTGGTCCAACTCTCGGTACGAAGCCTTGAGGACGTGCTCGGAGATCATCTGGCGCTTCCCGTCACTGTCGACATCAGCCAACTTCACGAAAAACGCCATGTCGAGCGTGTCGATCGCAGCCCAGATCGAGACGCTCATCGGACCCCACGTCCGCAGGTCTGCGGTCAGTGGCTCTGACACGAAGGCGATCTGCGGCTCACCGGAGATCAGCCTCGCAGTCTCGATTGGGGTCCGCGGGTCAAAGCTCATGTCCGCGGTAAACGGCAGCCTTGAGCCAGTGGGATACGAATCAGGCGCCTCAGCGCCCGGTGCTTCGCGACTGAGTAGTCCGTACGGAGGCTCGGTTGCCGGCTGCCCGGCGCCCGAGCGAAAGAAGAATTTCGACCATTGCGCGCGCCCGATTGGGTATTCGGTCTCGTAACGCCACTCCTGTGTCACCGAGTCGCAGATCATCACCTCGGGTTCGTCCATGATCCCGTTCTCGACTCCTTTGCACCAGTGCTCGAACCAGCGAAGGATGTATTCGTTGAGCGGGATGCTCTCGAGGAACGTCACGTGCGACTGCGGGTTCCACGGCAAGACGACGAGCTTTTTCGGACTCGTGACTTTCGGGTAACCCCAAAGCTGGCCGCGCGAATGGTTGGCGCTCGGCTGGGGGACGATACTGAGCGCCGGCACCTCAAGCTCATGCAGCCTCGTCCACGAAGAGACGCTCCACCAGAACTCGCCATCTTCGGGATGTGACAAAAACGCGTTGAACAAGTCTGCGGGCGGCAGTTTGCCCTCGACTTCTCCCGGCCAATAACACTGGGCCATCGTGTCCGGGCCCCACATCCCAAAGAAACTTGTATTGAACAGGCCGCCTTTCCAGGCGTAGTCGCGGTAGAAGTCCGTCGAAGCATCGACCGGTGCAATGCACTTGAGATGGGGTGGCCGCTGAAGCCCGACGAGCCACTGCATGATCCCGAAGTACGAGTCCCCGAGCATCGTGACGCTTCCGTTGCACCAAGGCTGTTGCGCAATCCACTCGACCATGTCGTAGCCGTCCTGCTGCTGCGCCAACTCGAATGGCGACCATTGACCCTGCGAGAGGCCAGAACCTCGCGACGCGACGATGACGTGCACGTAACCCTTCGGGACAAAAAAGGCTGTGTTGCCTGCCTCGATCGAATGCGAGATAGCCCCGGGCCACTGCTGGATGTCCTTGATATACGGGGACATCGACAAGATCCCCGGGTACCGCCCCTCACTTTCGGGGTGATAGACGTCCGCCGCGAGGCGGACGCCGTCTCGCATCGTGACGTAGACATTTTCGTCGAGCACGACCCCGACAGGGAGCGGGGGCCGGACGGTTTGCAAAGTCATCGCGGGCCTTTCTCTGGGGCTTGAGGACCTTTGTCAACCGTCGGAGGTCAGGCGCCTCCTCCGGAGATCTCGCGAAGGGTTCCGAGCTCCTGATCGAGACGCGCGCGTGCGCGCAAGAGCGCTACTGCGAGCTCCTCCTCGTTGCCATAGAACCGCTGCGACGGCATCGGGACGCTTATCGCGGCGACGGGCGCGTTCCGCGGCGCGATCGCTACGCCGACCGCACAGATTCCCTCAGTGTGCTCCTCGCGGTCGTAGCCGATCCCATATTTCCGCACGGTCTCCAGTTCTTCGAGCAGCTCGGCCCGCGAAGTGATCGTGTGCGGCGTCAACTGTTCGAGTCGCTCGGGGAGCAGCCGTTCGATTTCCGAGTTCGACAACCCTGCGAGCAGCGCCTTGCCGTTTGCTGTGCAGTGCGCAGGAAATACGGCGCCTACGGCGGAAACAGCTCGTAGCCGCTGCGTGCCGGCGGCGACCTGATCCACGAAGAGCACCTTGTCGTGCATGAGCACGGCGAGGTCGACCGTCTCGTTCAACTCTCGTGAAAGCGAGGCGATGTCCGGGCGAATTGCGAGCGTGAAGTGGCGGGATGCCGCCACAGCGAGGCTCCCGAAGAATGGTCCGAGGCGGAAGCCACCGCTCGGAGAGACGGGGACAACGAACCCCTCGTGCTCGAGCGCGCTGATGAGGCGGTGGACTGTCGACCGCGCCAGCTCAACACGGGCGGCGATCTCCGAGAGGCTGAGACCTTCTGGTTCCTCTCGCAGCGCGAGGAGGATGTCGGCCACGCGTCCGACGACTTGCACCGGGCTTCGGACGGAGTTCGAATCGGCGGCGATTGACATACGATGGGATTTCATCACAGGGTGTCCCGTATTGCAAGACAATCTGTCTCGATGAACGGATGAGAGGAGCCCAGCTCGTGACCTCCTCTCCGCGCCGTCGATCGGGGCGATAGGTGGCTCTCGCGGCAACACATGGTCCGAGTCGACGGGCGCTCCTGATCTGCCCATGGGACGTCGACGCCTCCCTTCGCGCAAGCCTCGATCCGAGTTCCGCCTCGCGATGAGCCGGTCTTGGAGAAAATGGGACCGCTCATGATTGGAATCGAAGCTTGGAGGCGGACATCGGATCGACGGTGAGGCGGATCGTCACGGGCCATGATGACGAAGGACGGGCGGTCGTGCAGATCGATCGCAGAGAAGAGCTCGTGCCGCGGCGAGAGCGTGTGTCTTCACGGGTGCTTTGGACGAGCACGTCGGTTCCCGCCGACAACGCCGGCGACGAGGACGCCTCGGACGCCGAGATCGGCTTGACGATCTCGGCCGGAACGGTGTTTCGCGTCGTTCAGTTCGAGCCCGGTAACCCTGAGTTCCTGCACCGAACTGCCTCGGTCGACTACGCCGTTGTAATGGATGGTGAAATCGATATGGAGTTCGGCGAAGGCGAGACGGTCCACCTGCAAGCAGGCGATGTGCTCATCCAGCGAGGCACTATCCACGGCTTTAGGAACCGCGGAAGTTCCCCCTGTCGGATCGCGTTCGTCCTTGTTTCAGCCGCGCCAGTCGAGGTGGCAGGGCGCGTGCTTGGAGACTTGGTCCCGGACTGACCTGCGGTTGTGCGTCGCCGCCTTTCGTCCGTGACGGTTCAGTCGGGAGAGCTGTCTTCGTCTCGCTGCTGTCGAAGAGAAGAAAGGACACCTTCGAGAGCGTCAAAGCTTGTTGGCTCGCGTGGGGAGCGTTGGTAGACCTCCGCTGCGGCTCGGTGGAACCCGTCGGGCAGACCCGCGGCGGCGAATGTGTCGGCTATCTCTTTCATCTCCGCGCTCCAGCGCCACCCGTAGCGCTGGGCTGAACGCGCTGCAGACTCCGAACGCTCACGCAGCTCGGGCAGTGACCTTTCCCACTCGTCGAGTAAGGGCTGCTCGACACCTTCGGCGCGTGCGAGCGCGCGGATGGCGAGCGCGAGCGCCGCAGTTCCTTTGGTCCAAGCGGAGTAGGTGACCTTCACGGCCGACGCAGAGCCTGGACTTTTTGAGACCGCGACGGGTTCGATGATTGTCGCGGCGAAGAGTTCGGCGATCGCGTCGGCTTCAACTCCTGAAACGTAGAACCGCGTGGTGCCGCGATTCGTCGGCGGAGGACCGATGATCGCACCGTCGACGTAGCGCTTAAACAGCTCTTCAATCGAGCACGACGTCGCCGGGGAAATCGCATTCGCATCGACGTAGATGCCATCAAAGGCTGGCACTCGACGGGCGACCTCTACAGCCGCACCTGGAGGGCAAATGGAAAGGATGACCTCGGAGCGGCCGGCAAGTTCCCGGCTCTCGCCACAGTCCTCGAAGCCAGCCGATCTTGCGCGCTCGGCCGTTGCCGCGGTCCTGCCCGCGGACGCCCAGAGCACCGTGTGGCCGACTTCGCGCAGGGCGCGCCCGACGGCCGATCCCATTTCGCCCGGATGGAGCAACCCGACTTTCACGTACGCAATCTCAACGCCGAAGATTCAAGTTCAACTCGACCCGACGGGGTCCGCGCCTCTCCCCGGGACCGGGCGACTTCGCGGACGGTCATTCACCCGCCGGTGTTGCCACGAGGCTGTCGGAACGAATCTGATCGTCCCTCTTGTCGAATCTCGTAACGCGACTCCGCCGTCTTGAACTCTGGTAGCCCGACGAGTTGTGCGATCTCGTCGAATGAGGCAAGTGGCGGCAGCAAACTGATGTCGTCCTTCGCAAGCGCAGCAAAGGCCGCACGTACCGCATGAATCTCGGCCGCCACCGCGACGTTGTACGTCACCACTTTGAAACCCATCTCGGCGAGACTGTCGCGACTGACGAGCGGCGTCTTCGGCATCATGTTCGCCCACGTCGGGGTCGCGATCGACTCGGCAAACTTACGCAGCTCTTCCTCCGTTTCGAGCGCCTCAATGAAGACTATGTCGGCCCCTTCGTCTTCGAAGCTCTCGGCGCGACGCAACGCTTCATCAAGATCGACGGCAGAGCGCGCGTCCGTCCGTGCGACGATGATGATGTCGACCCCGGCTTCGCGCCGAGCGTCGACGGCGGCGCGAATCTTCATTCGCGCCTCTTCGGCGGACACAACTGCGTGGCGGCCCGAGTAGTGCCCACACTTTTTCGGCCAGAGTTGATCCTCGATCAGGATCCCAGCGGCACCGGCGCGCGCGTATTCGGTCACGGTTCGCCGAACGTTCAGCGCATTTCCGTAACCGGTGTCGCCGTCGCAGATGACCGGGAATCCCGGAACGGCTGCACACGTGTTTCGCACCTGGTCGACCATGTCTGAAAACGTGATCAGACCCAGATCGGGCAGAGCGAACCTTTCTGCGGCGACGCCGAAACCGCCGAGGAGCACTGTCGAGAGCCCGACGTCCTGCGCCAAGCGGGCCGAAAGCGGACCGTTGACGACGGGACAGACGACCAAGCCAGGCTGCTCGAGGATCGTCCGGAGGCGTTGCCCGACAGCATCCATGTCACCTCATCGTATTCCACAAGTCGAGACAGATCGTCTCGTACTTCGAGACACGGTGATGGGCGCGTTACGAGTCCGATCGCTATCCGATTGGGCAACCTCCGTTCGGCAGTCCTGCCTGCCGCGCCTGGCCCGAGTCTGGCGAGCACATCAGCGACGATTCGTCGACGGCCACAAAAGCGCTCGCGGGAATCTGCTTGAGTTGATCGACAAACGCATACGTCCATCGCGGGTCGGACGCGCCCTGGAAGTACCAACTGCTCCCGTTGTCAGCGAGAATCAAGCCGTACTGTTTCATCGCGGTGACCACGGTTTGGCACATGCGCGAGCACAGCGAGGGCGGCAAATCGAAACTCGCCCTCAGGCGGAACCGAGCGCCCATCGGTGGGAGGTCCGAGTTGTCGACTTCGCTCGCTTCATGGCGCGCCGGCCAGATGTAGCGATCGTCTGTTGCTGGAGCGGTGAATCGGATTGCGTGGTCGATGTGACCCGACCTGACCTCCGCGTAGGTGACGAGTCCGGGAAGTATCGGCAGTCCCGCCGCGTCCGCCGACGTCCATCCGACTGGCCGCAGGCGGTTCGACCGAAGGTGCCAGATGGCCCCTGAACCAGCGGTCGACCTGTTGTCGGACTGGTAGTACGAGTCGAAGAGCTCGTACAAAGTGCAGGTCTTCGGATCGAGCATCAACGCGTGGCGGTCGCCGGCCGCGTTCTTTCCTCCCTCGATCGCGGTGGTTTCGCCGAAAGGGTAAGGACCGGGATCGCTCTCGCTCGCATACTGGAAAGTGACGTGCACGAAGCGCTGTCGTGGAGTGACGATCGTGATCGGGATGCCGTAGGGGGTCGACGGGCCACCTCCCGGACCAAAGTCGGGGTGAAGATCGATCGACGGATCTCCCGCGTCGATCGCAGCGACCCACTGCGCGCTCCTCGCCGCCACGGGAAGATCGGTGATCTTGGTGTTCCAGACGTTGTCTGCCGGGAACACGGGACAACGGGTACCGGGGAAGGTCGTCGCACGACCCTTCGATCGAGGAAACGCGGCGCCTCTCGGCGAAGCGATAATCGTGATCCCGCCGATTGCACAGACGAGGAGCAGACTTCGCATCAGACGGTGCAAAGTCGACAGGGCGCGCCCGTCTTTGCCCATTGCGTCGAGTTTGGCACGACCCGGATCTGTTCGGGGCCGGCATGGCGGCTCGTCGTGCGAGGTCGGCTCGCGGGCTCGGCCTAGCACGAAGCTGATCTCATGGCGTCTGGGGACGTTCATACTTGACCGGATGCTGTTTCCACCCACTGCGCAAACCGTGGCCGACAGGTTGAGGGCCGTTGGGTGCATCGCCGCGGAGGAGGAGGCAGAAGAGCTCATCGCGGCCGCGACCGAAGGCCCCGCCCTCGAGGATTCCATCAGCCGGCGCGAACGAGGCGAACCATTGGCTTGGATTACTGGCACCACGCAGTTCTGTGGTCACTCGGTGCTGGTCGATCCCCGTGTCTATGTCCCTCGTCAGCAAACCGAGGAACTGGCTCGACGCGCAGCGGCACTGCTCGCGGTCGGGGGAGATCGCTGTCGGGTCGTCGACCTCTGCACGGGCTCAGGCGCCATAGCCGTCCACCTCAAGTGGGCGTTTCCGAACGCAATGGTCGTCGCTGTCGATGTGGATATGAGGGCCGCTGCCTGCGCGCGGCGCAACGGCGTGATCGCGATCAGAGGCGACCTCGATCAGCCGCTTGTGCGGGGAGCTTTCGACGTGGTGACGGCGGTCGCGCCCTACGTCCCGACGGCGGACCTGCCATTCCTGCCGGCTGACGTGCTGCGTTACGAACCGCGTCACGCGCTCGACGGTGGCCACGACGGCCTTGACCTTCTTCGGCGGGTGGTCGCCTCGACCGCGCGTCTTCTTCGTTTCGGTGGGTGGCTGCTGATTGAAGTCGGCGGTGATCAGGACCGAAGGCTTGCCTCGATGCTCGACGCATTCGGATTTGGTGTTGTCACCTCGTGGTGCGACACCGACGGCGACCTGCGTGGACTCGCGGCACAGCTCATCGCCACCGATTCGAGCCCGCGTGGCCTTTCGTCCTCGATTCGGCGTTAAATGGCGGATGGCTCTCGGCTTTTTGCAACGAAATCGCAAGAACATCGCGACCCTCGCCGCCGTCGCCGCGGTCGCGGCCGGGGCAGCAATCGCGGCTGCGATTGCGGGCGGTGAGCAGGCG
>JBAVUF010000265.1:0-7739 GCA_049696635.1 Acidimicrobiales bacterium
AACTTCCCCTTGCTCGAGGCCGTCGACGTCGCCCGAGCGGTGTTGCACCTTGCGCGCCACGGGCGCGCCGGAGAGGTATGGACGGTCCAGCCAGGTCGCGAGCCGGAGCCGTTCCGGTTCCCGAACGTGCCGGGGGCGCGCGACGCGAGCGGCAGGAGCGCCGGGCGCCCTCCGGCGCACTGAGGCGGCTAGCCAAAGCTGTAGCCGTCCCCCTCCTTGAACGCCTTCAGGATCCGCCTCGCGACGACCATCTTGTGGATCTCGTCGGGACCGTCGTAGATGTGGGCGCCACGGGCGAGCATGTACATCTGAGAGAGCGGCGAGCGGTCGGTGAGTCCGAGACCGCCGTGAACCTGCACCGCGCGGTCAATCACATTCGAGAGCGCGTTCGCTGCGTAGAACTTGACGAGCGAGATCTCGACGCGGGCATCGATCCCCGCGTCGATCTTGCGCGCCGCGTCGAGGGTGAGTAGACGGCACGCCTGAATCTCGGCCGCCGAGTCCGCGATCCAGTTCTGGACGCTCTGCTTGTCGGCGAGCGGTCCCCCGAACGCGACGCGTTCGATGGCGCGCGAACACATCAGCTCGAAGGCGCGCTCCATCTGCCCAAGCCAGCGCATCACATGGTGGATCCGTCCGGGCCCAAGACGCGCCTGCGCGATTGCGAAGCCCTCTCCCCGCCCGCCGAGCAGGTTCTCGGCGGGGACGCGGACCGCGTCGTAGCGCACCTCGCAATGCGTCGACCAGCCTCGCCCGCGATGGCCGAAGACCGGCACCGCTTCGATCTCGACGCCTTCAGCGTCGGCGGGCACGATGATCTGGCTCATTCGTCGGCGCTCGTCGGCGTCGGGGTCGGTGACCGCCATCACGATCCCAAAGGCGGCACCCTCGGCTCCGGACGAAAACCACTTTGTGCCGTCGATCACCCATTCGCCGGAATCGAGCACGGCGCGCGTCCGCAACCCCCTCGGGTCGGCACCCGAGACGTCCGGCTCGGTCATCGAAAAAAAAGAGCGCACGTCGCCATCGACGAGGGGTTCCAGGTAACGGCGCTTCTGCTCTTCGGTGCCGTAGAGATGGAGGATCTCGCCGTTGCCGGCGTCTGGCGCCTGGCAGTTGAATACGTACTGCGCCCACGTGACCCGGCCAATCTCTTCGTTCAGGTTCGCGTAGGCGAGAAAGCCGGAGCCAGTACCGCCCGCATCGGGAGGAAGGTGCGGAGCCCAGAGTCCTTCCTTTTTCGCCTTGGCGCGCAGTGTTGCCAAGAGCTCGTCGGCGGCATCGTCTTCCCGCGACAACGCTTCCTCGTTCGGATAGACGTGCTCGTCCATGAAGGCGCGATAACGCGCCCGCAGGGCGAGGTGCTCCGCGGGCACCGAGACCTCAAAGTCGCTCAATTGACTACCCTCGGTCGCCGATGCGCGTTCAAGATCTGTTCAGTCTGTCGGGTAAAACGGCGGTCGTCACCGGCGGAGGCAGCGGGATCGGCCGCCAGATGGCCGAGGCCCTCGCCGAGCTCGGATCGAACGTCGCCATCTGCGCGAGAAAGCTCGACCGATGCGAGCAAGTTGCGGCCGAACTCTCGAATCTCGGCGTCGGCACCCTCGCCCTTTCTTGCGACGTTCGCAATCCCGAAGACGTCGACGCTCTCGTCGCGCAGACGATCGCGGCCTTCGGGCAGATCGACGTGCTCGTCAACGACGCCGGCACCTCTTGGGGCGCCCCGGCGGAGGACACGCCCCGCGACGGCTGGCAAAAGGTGATCGACGTCAATTTGAGCGGGCTCTTTTTCGTCTCGCAAGCCGTCGCCCGCACGATGTTCGGTCGTGGCGGCGTCATCGTCAACGTCGCCTCGGTAGCGGGGCTGCACGGTTCGCGCGCCGGCGAGATGGACGCCGTCGCCTACTCGGCGAGCAAAGGTGGCGTGATCGCGCTCACGAGAGACCTCGCCTGGAAGTGGGCGCCGCGCGGCGTCCGGGTAAACGCGATCGCGCCGGGATGGTTTCCGTCGGACATGTCGAAGGTGCTGCTCGATCGTTTCGGGACGGCGTTCGCCGAGCGCATTCCGCTCGGCCGCTTCGGAGGAGCTGACGACTTGAAGGGCGCGATCGCGTATCTCGCCTCTCCGGCTAGCGCGTACGTCACCGGCCACATCCTCGTCGTCGACGGCGGCCAGTCCGCTTAACCGTCGCAAGCGGCCGCCCGCCGCATCAGGCGGCGCGCTCGACGATCATCGCCATCCCCTGACCGCCACCCACGCACATCGTCTCGAGTCCGATCGACTTGTTGAGCGTGTCGAGGTCGTTCAGCAACGTGGCCATGATCCGCGCCCCGGTCATCCCGAAGGGGTGGCCGAGCGCGATCGCGCCGCCGTGCGGGTTCAGCTGTTCCCCGAAAGGATCGATTCCGAGCTCCCAGCAGACGGGGAGTACCTGCGCGGCGAATGCCTCGTTGAGCTCGATCACATCGATGTCGTCGATCGTCATCTTCGCCCGATCGAGCACTTTGCGCACAGCCTCGATCGGACCGACGCCCATCGTCTCGGGGGCGACACCTGACACCGACGACGCAATGATGCGAGCACGCCAGTTGATGCCGAGTTCTCGGGCGCGCGTCTCGCTCATCACGAGCGCCGCAGCCGCGCCGTCGTTGAGCGGGCACGAATTGCCGGCGGTGACCGAGCCGCCCGGCTTGAAGGCCGGCTCGAGGGTGGTGAGCCTTTCGAGCGTCGATTCGCGCCGCGGCCCGTCGTCTTTCGCCACTCCGTCCCAGGCGACGATCTCGCGGTCGAACAACCCCTTGTCCTGCGCGGCGACGGCTCGCTCTTGTGAACGCTGCGCGAAGCGGTCCATGTCCTCGCGCGCCACCTTCCACTGTTCGGCGACGTTTTCGGCGGTGAGGCCCATCGGGATGTAGACGTTGGCGATCGAATGCTGGTCGCCGATCAGCTTTGGGTGCAGCTCGTCGAAGCTCTCGGGACGTCCGTTCACCTGGGTCACCGACTCGACGCCCGCGGCGACGAACGCATCCCCCTCGCCAGCCCGAACGGCGTGGAAGGCCATCCGGATCGCCTGCAGGCTCGACGCGCAAAAGCGGTTCACGGTCGTACCGGGCACCGTGTCCGGCAACCCCGCCAGCAATGACGCCCGTCGAGCGAGGTTCATTCCCTGGCGCTTTTCGGGGAAGCCGCAACCGACGATCACGTCGACGATCTCCGCTGGATCGAGACTCGGTTGGCGGCCGACAACCTCGGCGATGGCGAAGGCGACGAGGTCGTCAGGGCGCGCGTCGACGAGCGAGCCCTTGTTCGCCCGCCCGATCGGCGTCCGTACGGCGTCGACGATTACAGCCTCAGGCATCGAGGCCACCGAACGTCATGAAGACCACCTCACCGACGACGGCCGGCTTTTCCTGGCCTTCAATCTCGACCTCGATTCCGACGTGATAGACGACGCCGAGACCTTTGCGCTCGGAGCCGAGCAGCTTCGCGTGGAGACGGATGCGCGATCCGACCGCCACCGGTGACGTGAAGCGGATCTTCTCGGTGCCGTAGTTCACGCCCATCTGCGCGTCGCTGATCGCCATGATCTCGTGCAGCATCAGCGGCACGAGCGCGAGCGAGAGGTAGCCGTGCGCGACGGTCGTTCCGAAGGGGCCCTTGGCCGCCTTTTCGGGATCGACGTGGATCCACTGGTGGTCTTCTGTGGCGTCGGCGAACAGGTCGATGCGCGCCTGGTCGATCTCGTGCCACGGACTCGTCCCGAGCTCGCGCTTCTCGGAAGCGGCGAGCTCTTCGAGCGTCATCGTCGTCGTCATGTCCTTGCCCCTTGGTCGGTGAGAATTTGGCGCAGCGCCTTGCGGTCGGCCTTGCCGACCGGCGTCAGCGGCAGAGCAGAAACAACGTGGATCTCGCGAGGGTACTTGTAGGCGGCAAGGTGCTCGCGGGCGTAGGCGACGAGCTCGTCAGGCGAAAGATTCGCCTCCTTTCGCAACGTCACGAAGGCCACCACCTCCTCGCCGTGCAACGAGTCGGGCCGGCCGATGACGCACGCCGCCGTGACGTCGGGATGCTCGACGAGCACCTCTTCGACATCGCGCGGAAAGACGTTCAACCCGCCCCGCAAGATGAGGTCCTTTTTCCGATCGATGATCGAAAGGTATCCGGACTCGTCGAGGCGCCCGATGTCACCGGTCCGCAGCCAGCCGTCCGCAAGGGTGTTCGCCGTCAGCTCCGGCTCGTTCCAGTAGCCGCGCATCACGTGCGCCGATCGAACGCAGATCTCCCCCGCTTCTCCGGCGGCGACCTCGCGCCCGGCGTCGTCTAAGAGCCGCACCTTTGTGCCGGGGACGGCGGGTCCGACCGTGCCGAGGCGGACCTTTCCGGGAGGATTCGTCGCCAAGAGCGCGGCGGTTTCGGTGAGCCCGTAACCCTCCCGCAGTTCGACGCCGGGGACGCGCGCCATGAACTCCCGCGCCGCCCGGAGATCGAGCGGTGCGGCGCCGGACACGACGGCGGTCAACGCCGAGAGGTCGAATCGCTCGAGCGGCTCTTGCAAGAGTCGATACAGCATCGAAGGGACGACGGCCGAGATCTGCACGCGCTGGCGCTCCGCAAGCGCCAGCCAGCTCGGCGCGTCGAACCAGCGCATCAGTACCGATTCCGGCCGCTCGCGTGCATGGCGCGAAACCGTGAGCACGAGCAGGCCGTACGAGTGCGAGAGCGGCAAGCAAGTCAGCCCCCGGGTCACGCCGGGCGCGTACCCGACGGACTGGCCCTGGCGGCCGGCCTCCCACAAGTTGGCGTGGCTCAGCATCACCCCCTTCGAGCTCCCGGTCGTGCCGCCCGTGTAGACGAGGGCGGAGAGGTCGTCGTCAGACCGGGGAACGATCGACGCCGGCTGCGCGGCCTCGAGCGCCGTCAGCTCCTCGCCCGCCGATACGACGAAACGCAACCCGGCAACGTCAGCCGTCGCCGCGTCCACCTTCGCGCGCAGCGCCTTCGAGGTGATCACCGCCGAAGCTTGCGAGTCGACGACGATGCGGTGCAGCTCCTCCGGGTTGAGGAGGAAGATCACGGGCACGATCACGGCACCGGCACGGAACACCGCGTCGTAGATCACGGGAACGTCGGGGAGGTTCTCCATCATCACGACGACACGATCGCCCGCCCCGAGGCCGCCTTCGGAAAGCCCGGCCGCCAACCTCGTCGCGCGCCGAAAGAGCTCGGCGGAATCGAACCAGCTGTCCTCGAAGAAGACAGCGGGGTAGTCGCCCCAGCGCTCGTGCGCCTCTTCGGCGAGACGCGCGAGGTTACGCGGGCCGACTGCGCTCACAGGGTCCTGATCGACCGCCCGCCGGCGCGCTGCATCGACCCGATCATCCCCTCCGGAGCTGCGCCGTCGGGATATCGCTTCAAGAGTTCGTCCAGCAAGGCATCCGGGTCCCAACCCGAATCCGAATAGAACAGCTCGCCCGACTCCCAGGCTCGCAACGCGTTCACAGCGCCCCCCTGCACGAGGAACACCTGTCCGGTGATGTGTTGCGCCTCGTCCGCGCAAAGAGCGACGACGATCGGCGAGTTGTGTGCCGGATCGAGCAGATCGAAGCCCTCGGGAACGGGGAGCTCGCCGTAGGCGGCTTCCGTCATTCGCGTCCGTGCGTTCGGCGCCAAGCAGTTCACGGTGACGCCGTAACGCGCCAGCTCTTGCGCGGCGATCAGCGTCAACCCGGCGATCCCCGCTTTGGCGGCGCCGTAGTTCGCCTGTCCGACGTTGCCGAACACGCCAGAAGGACTGGAGGTGTTGATCACCCGCGCCCGCACCTCCTCGCCGGACTTCGAGCGTTCTCGCCAGTGTGCCGCCGCATGGTGAGTCGGGGCGAAGTGCCCTTTCAGATGCACGGTGATGACGGCATCCCATTCGCCCTCGTCCATATTGACGAGCATCCGGTCGCGCAGGATCCCGGCGTTGTTCACGAGGATGTCGAGCCGACCGAATCGCTCGATCGCTTCGTCGATCATCCGTTTCGCGCCCTCGAAGTCGGCGACGTTCTCCCCGTTCGCGGCTGCCGTGCCACCGGACTGTTCGATCTCGTTGGCGACGACACTGGCAGGCGACGAGTCGGCGCCTTCACCCGCGAGGTCGGTGCCGAGATCGTTGACGACGACGTGTGCCCCCGCCTTCGCGAGCGCCAGCGCGTGTTCCCTGCCGATGCCGCGGCCCGCACCGGTGACGATCGCAACCTTGCCGTCGAGTAATGCCATCTGGTCTGTCCCCTCGTCCAGCGGATCGCGCGCAGGTTACCGTTCTTCCCGATGTTCGAGCTGAGCGCTGACCAGATGCAGCTGCGTTCCACGGCGCGCGAGTTCGCCGTCCGCGAGATCGTCCCCCACGTTCGCGAATGGGATCGGGCCGAGCAGCTCGATTCGTCCTTGGTGAAAAAGCTCGCGCAGGTTGGCTTTCTCGGCGCGACGTGGTCCGAGGAATTCGGAGGAAGCGGGCTCGACACACTGTCGTACACCCTCGTCGTCGAAGAACTCGGCAAAGCGGACTCGTCGGTGCGCGGCATCGTCTCGGTGAACGTCGGGCTCGTTGGAAAGACGATCGATCGCTTCGGTTCAGACGCCCAACGGCGCGAGTGGCTGCCCCGACTGGCAAGCGGTGACGCGCTCGGCTGCTTTGCGCTCACCGAGCCCGGTTGCGGGTCGGATGCGGCAGCGCTTCTGACGCGTGCGGCACGCGATGGGGATGAATGGGTGCTCAACGGTACGAAGACCTTCATCACCCTCGGGTCGTGGGCCGCCGTCGCGCTCGTATTCGCGCGCACCGGCGGTGAGGGAGCGCGCGGGATCACCTGTTTTCTCGTCCCGACGACGAGCAAAGGCTTCAGCGCCCGTCCGATCAACGGAAAACTCGGCCTTCGCGCTCAAGACACCGCCGAGCTCGCGTTCGACGACGTCCGGGTGCCCGACGAATGGCGGCTCGGCGAGATCGGCCGCGGCTTCACGGTCGCGATGAGCGCCCTCGACACCGGACGGATTTCACTTGCCGCCGGTTGCGTCGGCATCGCGCAAGGCTGCCTGGAAGCGAGCGTGGCGCACGCGAAAGAGCGCCGCGCCTTCGGGCGCCCGATTGGCGGGTTCCAACTGATCCAGGAACTGATCGCCCAGATGGCAGTGGACGTCGACGCCGCCCGCCTGCTCACCTGGCGCGCGGCATCCGTCGACGACGCAGGGAAAAACCACACGCTCGAGTCCTCGGTCGCGAAGCTCTACGCGAGCGAGACGGCGGTACGCGCCGCCAACGACGCGGTGCAGATCTTCGGTGGCTACGGGTTCATCGACGAATACCCGGTCGGCAAGTATCTGCGCGACGCTCGCGTCTCGACTCTGTACGAAGGAACGAGCCAGATCCAAAAGCTGATCATCGGGCGCGCGCTGACCGGCGAGAACGCCTTCAACTGAGATGGACCGCGGACTCGTCGCCACCGCGCCGGACGAATACGCGGTGGTCGCCCTCGAGGTTCCCCGACCGGCACCAGAAGAGGTGCTCGTGCGGATCGAGGCCTGTGGCGTCTGTCGCAGCGACCTGCACGTCTCGGAGACCGGCTGGGCACACCGTTTCCCCGTCCTCCTCGGCCACGAAAGCGCCGGGGTGGTGGAGGAGGTGGGCAGCGAGGTCGCTCACCTCGCGCCGGGCGATCGGGTGATCCTTGGCTGGCGGGCGCCATGCGGGCAATGC
>JBAVUF010000266.1:0-2272 GCA_049696635.1 Acidimicrobiales bacterium
CGCGCAAGCCGCGTCGGCGGACGTGATCGCCGTCAACCACCACCTGCTCGGCGCCGACCTCGCCGCGTCAGGGGCGATCCTCCCCGAGCACGATGTGCTCGTCGTCGACGAAGCACACGCGCTCGAGGACACCGTCACGGACAGCCTCGGGATCGCGATCAGCCCCGGCCGGATCCGCGCCGTCGCGGCGATGGCCCGATCCGCCGGAGCCGGTCGAGGACGTCGCAGCCTGGAAGCGGCGGTCGACGCTGTCATGGACGCCGGGACGCGATTAGAGATCGTGCTCGAGGGTCGGCTCCCAGGTCGAATCGTCGAACCGGTCGACGCCGAGTTGCACAGCGCCGTCGAACTCACACGCAGCCGTCTGGAAGCGCTCGAAGGCGCGCTCGGGCGTCGCGACCCGAACGCGAGCGGAGCAAACGATGCCCAACCGGCGCTGCGGGCGTCACTCGCGTCGACCCGTCTGCGCGTCGAGATCGACCGGTTCCTCGCGATGAGCGCCGATGACGTGGCGTGGATCGAGGAGTCGCGGCGGCGGGTGATTCGCGTCGCACCGATCGATGTCGCGTCGCTGCTCAACGAGCGGCTGTTCTCGACGCGTACCGTCGTCTTGACGAGCGCCACCATCACGCGGGGTCTCGGCCCGCGCCTCGGTGCGGATCCCGACATGATCGACGAGCTCGACGTGGGAAGTCCTTTCGAATACGCGAGCCACGCCCTTTTGTATTGCGGTGCCCACCTTCCCGATCGCCGCTCTGAGCAAGCGGAAGCGGCGATCCACGACGAGCTGGCGGCATTGATCGAGGCGGCGGAAGGTCGCACCCTCGCGTTGTTCACGAGCTACGGCGCGATGCGCCGCGCGGCTGATGCGATGCGACTTCGTGTCTCGTACCCGCTTTTCGTCCAGGGCGACCTCGCGAAGTCGGCGCTCGTCGAGCGCTTCTCGGGCGAGCTTGCCGCTTGTCTGTTCGCGACGATGGGTTTCTGGCAAGGGATCGATATCCCGGGAGCGACGCTTTCGCTCGTCGTCATCGATCGCATCCCCTTCCCGCGTCCCGACGATCCGTTGATCGCGGCGCGGAGAGAACGCGCCGGCAAGGAGGCGTTCTTGGCGATCGATCTCCCTCGCGCGGCATCGCTGCTCGCACAAGGTGTCGGTCGCTTGATTCGCACCGCGACCGATCGCGGTGTCGTCGCGGTCTTGGATCCCCGCTTGGCGAACGCCTCCTACCGCTGGCAGCTCGTTCGGGTGTTGCCGCCGATGCGCCGGACGAAGGTGCGCGCCGATGCCGAAGCGTTCCTGCGGGCGCTCCCGCGCGAAGCCCGGTCCTGAGACCGGTTCGGACCCGGTTAGTAACCGAGTCGGTCGATGAGCTCCTTGTGTCGCTGCCAATCCCGCTCAACGCCCACGTGGAGATCGAGGTACGCGCCGTCGGGAAGCTGGCGGCGAACCGCCTGACCGACGAGCTTCAAGACCTCGCCCTTTGCGCCGACGACGATCGGACGCTGACTCTGGCGCTCGACGAAGATCTCGCAGCGGATGTAGGGCCAGTCCCACTCGGTGACTTCGCAGGCGATCGAGTGCGGGAGCTCGTCTCGCACCGTCTTCAAGAGCTGCTCGCGAACGAGTTCGGCGACGAAGAACGCCTCGGGGACATCGCTCACCGTGTCACCCGGGAAATACGACGGACCTTCGGGCAGGCGCGCGACGAGGTGATCGACGAGCGTCGCGACGCCGAGGCCGGTCTTCGCCGAAACCGGGAAGTACTCGGCGTCGGCGAGACTGAGCTCTTCTTGCGCCCGGGCGAGTTGCCGAAGCGTCTCCGCGCGCTCGGCGACGTCGATCTTGTTCACGACGACGACTGTGTTGGCGGGCAACGCGCTGGCGATGCGTTTATCGCCGGGGCCGATCGGCGCAGTCGCGTCGACGACGAGGCAGACGACGTCGACGCCGTCCAACGACGCGCGCGCCGATTCGTTGAGGCGCGCTCCGAGCGCCGTCTTCGGTTTGTGGATTCCGGGCGTGTCGACGAAGACCGCCTGGGCATCGGGGCGGTTCAGCACCCCTTGGATCCGGCGCCGGGTGGTGTTCGGCGTCGACGCGGTGATCGAGACCTTTTTCCCGAGGATCCGATTGAGCAGTGTCGATTTGCCGACGTTCGGCCGCCCGAGGAGCGTGATGAACCCGGAGCGGTGCTCCGCTCGGTCCCGCTCGGCCGCTTGACCGCCGGCTTCCTGCGCCGGTCCGCTCACCGAAGCGTCGCCGTCGCGC
>JBAVUF010000267.1:0-3462 GCA_049696635.1 Acidimicrobiales bacterium
CGTGATCACAGTGGACCCCGCCCGCAGGCTCGCCGACGCCCTCGGTGACCGAGGCGTCGTCGACGAACCGACCGAAGTCAACGGGCCGTGGTCGGGCGAGCTGCACGCCGTGATGCTCGACGCGAAGACGACCTTTGACGCGCTCATCGAGCGCTACGCGACCGATACCGATCAGGCACAGCGCATCTTGCACAACCGTGTCTACGTCAACTTGGCGTCGGTGCTCTCGGGCACCCAGGAGTACATGGCGACCGAGAAGCTCTTCGAGCTCTACGACTCGGGTAACTACGACCTCGTCGTCGTCGATACACCACCGACGCGCCACGCGCTCGACTTCCTCGACGCGCCGAAGCGCCTCGAAGGGTTCTTATCGAATCGCATCTTCCGCGCCGTCGTCGCGCCAAAGGGCTCGTACCTGCGCGCCGCGCACGTCGCGAGCCAAGCGCTCGTGCGTGCGATCGCAAAGGCGACGGGAGCGGAGATCGTCGACGACACGGTCGCGTTCTTCCAGGCGTTCCAGGGGATGGAGGAGGGCTTCCGCGAACGCGCGGCTCGCGTCGAGCAGCTGCTCGGCGAGGAAAAGACCGGTTTCGTGCTCATCGCCGCGCCCCGCGTCGACGCGATCGGTGACGCGGCGTACTTCGCGCAAGCCCTCAAGGACCGCTCGTTGCACGTCGACGCTCTCGTCGTCAATCGCATCCTCCCCGACTTCGGTCCCCCGGTCCGCGACGCCTCGGACGGCGGGGGTGCGTGGGGAGCGCTCGTGACAAACCTCGCCGATCTCGCGACCCAGCGGCGCGGCGAGCAGGAGTCGTTCTCGGGGCTCGCGGAGGCGGTCGCGCCGGCGTCCGTCGTGCACGTACCTTACCTCGAGCACGACGTCCACGACCTCGAGGGGCTCTTGCAGCTCGTTCGCCACCTCGAGTCGTGATCACTACCTTTTGGGCATGCCGCGGATCTTGATCGTCGCTGACGAGCAAGGCCTGCTCAACGAGATCAGCGCCGGGGTCGACGACGAGGGCGTCGAGATCATCGAAGCCTTGACGAGCGAGCACGCCTTGGAGCTCGCGGCAAGCTACGAACCGGACCTCGTCATCGCCGACAGCCAGATCCAGTCGAGGGGCGGCGTCGCATTGGCGTTCGACCTCGTGCACGAAGAAAGCGGCGGACGCCTGCCGCACATCGCCTTCCTTTTGCTGCTCGATCGGCGCGCGGACGTCTTTTTGGCGAAGCGGGCCGGTGTCGAGGGCTACTTGGTGAAGCCGCTCGACCCGATTCGACTTCGCCGAGCGAAAGAGGCGTTACTCGGCGGCGGGCGCTTCGTCGACGAGTCGTTCGCGCCCCCGACCGTCGCCTGGACTTAAAGGGCACACACGGTGCCGCTGCGTCGACGGCTCCGGCGTCGTGACACCGCGGTTGAGCGCGCGCCGTCGGAACAGGAGCTGCAGATCACAAACG
The DNA here is from genome assembly GCA_049696635.1 of Acidimicrobiales bacterium. Taxonomy (GTDB): domain Bacteria; phylum Actinomycetota; class Acidimicrobiia; order Acidimicrobiales; family Bog-793; genus CAVRXQ01. The sequence continues at coordinate 1,459 of JBAVUF010000267.1, forward strand.
GTTTGCGCATCCTGCGTGAGTCGACCGCGAAAGAGGTGATGACCCCTCGTGTCGACGTCGTCGGGCTCGCAGCTCCGGTGAAGTTTGTCGACGTCGCCCGCGCGGTGCGTCGCTCGGGACATAGCCACTTCCCCGTATACAACAACGACCTCGATCACCTCTTGGGCGTCCTGTTCGTGAAGGACCTCGTCAGCCGGGAGACATCGACCGCCGAATCGGGGAACAAGGACGCGATCGTCGCCGGCGAACAGATGACCGAGCGTCTGAGGGATCCGTACATCGTTCCCGAGTCTGGCGACGCGCTCAAGATCCTTTCGGACATGCGGCGGGGACGTCGCGGATTCGCGGTCGTCGTCGACGAATACGGGGGGTTCGCGGGCGTGCTCACGATCAACGACTTGGTCTCCGAGCTCGTCGGTGACATCCATGACGAGTTCGACCGAGCGACTAGCCCGTCGGTGATGCGCATCGACGCGCGCCGATTCCTCGTCGACGGCGCGACGGCAATCGACGAATTGAACGAGGAGATCGGGACCTCGATCCCCGAGGGCGACTACGTCACGCTGGGCGGCTACGTGCTCGACGCGCTCGGACACATCCCCGAGGAATCCGAAAGCGTCGAGATCGGCGGGACGACGTTCCGCGTCACCCGCATGGACCGGCGGCGAATCGCGAAAGTCGTGGTCGAAATCCCTTCAGCTACGCTTTCGACGAGCGACGCCGATCAACCGGCTTCGGACGGGAAGTAGCGCAGCTTGGTTAGCGCGCAGCGTTCGGGACGCTGAGGTCGCGGGTTCGAATCCCGCCTTCCCGACCCCCGTCAGAATCCGAAGACCCGACAAAGGGCCTGCTTCAGCGACGCGGCACGCGGTTTCGAGGCGCGCGCATTGTGCGTGATCGAGCGACGGGCTAACCGGCCGTCGCACCAGACGTGCCGAGCCTCAGGTTCCATCAACCGCCGGCTGCGACCAGACCGACACGGCGTCGGCGTCGGCGTCCACCCAGCAGGCGGTACCGACGCTTAGATCGTGCACCGCGAGGGTGCGAGCTCGGAGTTCGATGCCGGATGCCACGGCCACCACCACCTCGTCGCTGCGGCCCAAGTTGACGACGTCGGTGACCCGACCCCGACCGAAGTCAACCGTCGTCGAGGTGACGGACGACGGCGAGGGTCTCGTGCGGAACCGGAGGGCTTCGGGTGGCACGTGCCAAAGCACGCGAGCGCCGGCAGAAAGACGCGTAGCAGGGCCGACCGGGAGGAGGCCGCTCGGAACGCCTGCGATTCCCTCCCCGTCGGCGAGCACTACGCCAGCAATCGAGGCCACGCCCTCAAAAAGGTTGTCGATCCCGAGCAGCCGGCCGATCTTCGCCGAAGCGGGGCGCTGGTAAACATCGCGGCAGCTCCCGGATTGGAGCACCTGCCCGTCGCTGACGACAACGATCTCGTCGGCGAGCATCGCCGCTTCCTCGGGATCGTGGGTAACGATGACGGTCGAGAGGTTCACGTCGCGTTGGAGACGGCGCAGCTCCCGCCGCAGCTCGGCGCGCACCGGGGCGTCGAGCGCGGAAAACGGTTCGTCGAGCAGCAGTACCCGGGGGTCCCCGGCGAGCGCCCGAGCGAGACTGACCCGCTGGCGCTGCCCACCGGAGAGTTCCTCCGGCAGCCGGTCGAAAAGGCCCTCCAGGTGGAGGGTCTCCAACCACCAGGCGGCCCGAGCCGGGTCAGCGTGGACACCGAAGACCGCCTGCTGCCAAACGGTGCGTCCCGGGATCAGGCCGAAGCCCTGGGGGACGTACCCAACCCGGCGCCGCTCGGGAGCGGTGCGGCTCACGTTGACATCGCCGTAGATGACGGTGCCGGCGTGCGACCCGAGCAGCCCGGCAAGCACCCGGAGCGTGACCGTCTTGCCCGCGCCTGACGGTCCGACGACCGCCAGCCGATGACTGCGCTCAGCGTGGGCCACGCGAAGGTGAAACGTGCCGACCGTGGTGTCGATATCAAAG
>JBAVUF010000268.1:0-13856 GCA_049696635.1 Acidimicrobiales bacterium
CGCCCACCTCGCAGCGATCGGCCGCGCCGAGTACGTGAGCGCGAGCGACGCCGAGGCGCTCGCCGCGTTCGGTGACCTCGCCCGATCGGAGGGCATCATCCCGGCGCTCGAGCCCGCGCACGCGCTCGCGCGGGCGCGCGAACTCGACGCGGACCTCGCTGTCGTCTGTCTTTCCGGGCGTGGGGACAAGGACCTGAAGGAGGTGCTCACTCACCTTGGCAGGCGGTGATCGAACAGATCGGACGCGCAAGCGCCTCGTCATCTACCTGATGGCGGACGACGCCACACCCGACCTCGCCGCCGCCGCGGTCGAAGGCGGCGCCGACCTGGTCGAGATCGGCTTCCCCTTCTCTGACCCGCTCGCCGACGGTCCGGTGATCCGTCGCGCTGCCGAGCGCGCGCTCGCCGAGGGGATGCGGACCAGCCGCTGCCTCGACGTGCTCGCCCGGGTGCGAAAGCGCTGTCCTGACACGCCCCTCGTCCCGATGACGTACTCCTCGTTGTTCGAGGCATACGGCTGGACACAGCTTTTCGACGCCATGCACGCCGCCGGCGCGACGAGCGTCATCGTCGCCGACCTTCCCGCCGGCGAGCGCCCCGAACTGCGCAGAATCCAACTCGTCGCACCGACGACGCGGGACGATCGGATCCGCCTCGCGGCGTCGGTGACGGACGGTTGGCTTTATCTCGTCACGCTGACGGGTGTCACGGGTGCCCGCGGCGGCTTGCCGACCGGGCTGCCGGAGTTCGCGGCACGTGTCAGGCGGGCGACGCCGATTCCCGTCTACGCGGGATTCGGTATCTCGACGCCCGCCCAGGCGAAATCGGTCGCCGCGCACGTCGACGGCGTCGTCGTCGGTTCACGCGCGATCGAAGTCGCCGAGGTCGGGCCGGGTGCGCTTGGCGAATTCGTCCACTCGCTACGCGTGGCGCTCGATGCGCCGTCAGGCGCGAGTGCTCTCGAAGACCAACAAGTCGATGCGATCGAAATCGGAGGCACAGGTGGCGACTGATTCGAAAGAGACGCTCGCGCCGCGCGAGCGATCGCCGATCCGGAACCGCCGCATCGAGTCGATCAGTCCGCTCGTCTCGCCCGAGGCGATCCTCACGCAGCTCCCGCTCGACGAAGGACTCGAGAACCTCGTGCTCTTCGGGCGCGAGTCGATCGCCGCGATCATCGACGGCTTCGACGACCGGCTCTGCGTCATCGTCGGACCGTGCTCCGTCCACGACCCCGTCGCCGCGCTCGAGTACGCGGGCCGCCTGAGGAAGCTCGCCGACTCGTTGCGCGAACAGCTCTTCGTCGTCATGCGCGTCTACTTCGAAAAGGCGCGCACGAGCTTCGGTTGGCGGGGCCTGATCAACGACCCGGGGCTCGACGGCACGAACCGGGTGAACGACGGCATCGTCGCCGCCCGGCGACTCCTCGTCGACATCTTGGCGCTCGGCGTCCCGATCGCGTGCGAGTTCCTCGATCCGATCACGCCGCCGTACGTCGCGGACGCGGTCAGCTGGGCGGCGATCGGGGCACGCACGACCCAGAGCCCGATCCATCGCAACATGGCGAGTGGCCTTTCCATGCCGGTCGGGTTCAAGAACCCGACCGACGGTCACGTCCAGTCCGCCGTCGAATCGGTGGCCGTCGCGGCACGACCGCAGGTCTTTGCGGCGATCACCGACGATGGACGTCCGGCGGTTATCAGAACGCGGGGGAATCCCGACGGCCACGTCGTCTTACGCGGGACGTCCTCTGGGCCGAATTTCGACGAGGCGAACGTCGCCGACACCCTCGGGCGCTTGCGGCATCACGGACTCCCACCACGCGTCATCGTCGATGCGAGCCACGCGAACAGTGGCAAGGACCACGAACGCCAGCTCGCGAACGTCGCGGACCTCGCGAGACGAATCGGCAAGGGAGAACGCGGCATCGTCGGCGTGATGCTCGAGAGCTTCCTCGTCGCCGGACGCCAAGAGCTCCTCCTCGGCCACGCCGACAACCTCTTGTACGGCCAGAGCATCACCGACTCCTGCTTGAGCTGGGAGATGACCGTGGGCGCGCTCCAGTCGTTGGCCGAGGCGATCACGACCCGTCGGACCCGCGCGCAGTCGAGATCTCAGCCGCCCGCGACCGCGGGAACGATGGAGAGCGTCTGACCGTCGAGGACGACGGCGTCGAGCCCACCGAGCAGCCGGGCGTCTTCGTCGTCGACGAACAGCATCACGAATCGCCGGAGCTTTTCGTTCTCGTCGAGAATCCGCGCCCTGATGCCCGGATGCGCCGAATCGAGTGACGCGATGACGTCGCGGAGCGCGCCGGGTGGAGCGGTCACCTCCCGCGCTTCGCCGGTGAGCTGGCGCAGCTGGGTCGGAACCCGCACGGTGACGCTCACGCCGCCACCGACTCTCCGAGCGCCTCGAGCGCCGCGTCGAGCGACGGTCGAATGGTCGTGGTCGCCGCAACGTGGTGGTGCTCGAGCGCCTCCACGGTCTTCAACCCGTTACCGGTTACGTAAGCGACGACGGTCTCGTCAGGGTGCACGACGCCCTCCGCCGCCAACTTGGCGAGCGTCGCGATCGTCACGCCGCCAGCGGTCTCCGCGAAGACCCCTTCGGTGCGGGCGAGGAGCCGGATGCCATGAATGATCTCATCGTCAGTCACGGCCGCCACCGCGCCGCCGGTGCGACGAACGATCTCGAGCGCACGCCAGCCGTCGGCTGGGTTCCCGATCGCGAGCGACTTCGCGATCGTATGGGGTCGCACCGGAAGCACCTCATCGGCACCGTTCGCGAACGCCGTGGCGACAGGAGAACACCCGGCGGCTTGTGCGCCGGAGATGCGGATGTTCTTGTCCTCGACGAGGCCGACCTCGACGAGCTCACGGAACCCCTTGTCGATCCGCGTCAGCTGGCAACCCGAAGCGACCGGCACGATCACATGGTCAGGTGGCGTCCAGCCGAGCTGCTCTGCGACCTCGAACGCGAGCGTCTTCGAGCCTTCCGCGTAATAAGGCCGCACGTTCACGTTGACGAACGCCCATGCAGGGCGCTCGCTGGCGAGCTCGGCACAGAGCCGGTTGACCTCGTCGTAATTGCCGTCAACGGCGATCACCTTGCCGCCGAAAACCGCGGTCGTGAGGACCTTCACCGACTCTAAATCGCTCGGGATAAAGACGATCGATTCCATACCCGCGAAGGCGGCGTGGGCGGCGACGGAGTTCGCGAGGTTGCCCGTCGATGCGCAAGCCGCAACCTCAAAGCCGAGCTCGCGCGCCTTCGTCAAGGCGACCGACACGACGCGGTCCTTAAACGAGCCGGTCGGATTCCGGGTGTCGTCTTTGATCCACAGCTCGCGCAACCCGAGCTCCGCGCCGAGCCGCTCGGCGCGGATGAGGGGCGTGTAACCCGCACCGAGGCTGATCGGAAAAGCGGTGTCGACGGGCAAGAGATCCGAGTATCGCCACAGGTTCGCCGGACCGGCGGCGATCGACGCCTTCGTCACCGAGTGGCGCGCCTGTTCGTAGTCGTAGCCGACCTCGAGCGGGCCGAAACACTCGTCGCAGAATGATTGTGCGAGTGCCGGGTAACTCAGCGCGCAGCTGTGACAGTACAAACCTGTGACGAATCCCACGGGTCCTCCTCATCGGTCGGGCATTGGCACCATGAATCCGGTGATTTCCCGGACTTCTGGTTGCCGCGGCGTCAACGGGCCCGTCCCTCAGCCGCTCTGGATGATGGCGACCCTCAGTGTAAACGAATTCTCAAAAGCCGTTCGCCTCGAAGACGAATCGATCCCGACTCGCGCCCGCTACCCGCTCTGTGTCACCGACTTCGCCTGCCCGGGCGGCCCGTTGCACGCCTTGGCGGCCTTCGCGTACAAAGACGAGGTCACGTCGAGTGGGGTCGTCGGGTTCAGCCAGCCTCCCTTTTCGCCTCCCTTGGGATCGGGGAAGTTCGTCACCCCGTGCGCCCGCATGCAGTTGGTGATCTTCAGCAACATCGCGTCGTACGCCGTCCATTGGGCCTGCGTCCAAGGCGCCATTCCCGCCGCCTTCGCCAGGTACGAACAGTCCTTCGTCGCCGCCAAAAACGCGTGCGAGTTCTGATCTATGTCCCGCAGATTGGTCCCCGCGTAGCCTCCGTCCGTCTCCGGGTCCGGGAAGGCTGGCACGCCGTTCTTGCGCATGCAGATGCTGTACTTGAGCTGCGCATGCTGGAGAGCCGGCGAGGGGGGTGGGCCACTGTTGCCTGCCGGTGCGCTCGACGGCGACGTGCTCGACGTCGAAGACCCGATGCTCGCGACTCCCGACGGTGATCCACCGCCACCGCACGCCGCCAGCAGGAAGATCACCGCTGCGAGCGCGACGGCGGTCGCGGCCACCTGCTTCTTCCTGTCGCGGATCCTTTCGGAAAAGTCCCGCATCCGCATCAACTTCACGGCCTGCCTTTCCATCAATGTCGCTCCGTTGTACCTCGCGACCAGTTGCTCCGCGGTTACACCGCACGCGCACGGCCTTACGCGGGCGTTTTTAAGTTGACGAAGCGTGTGCATTCTGCGAGAGTCGCGCCATGGAGAGAGCGACATTTTCCGGCTCGATCCTCCTTCTTACCTGACGGCGAGCGCTCGTCCGCGCTCGCCGAACCTCCTGTGCCGATCGGCCAGGAGGTTTTTTCTTACCGAGGCGCACGAGGGCAATCAAGCGAAAGGAAGCCATGCCACCCCCGAACGTGACGCCACCGAAGATGCCGTTCGAGAAGTACCGGCCATACGAGCCCGTCGATCTCCCCGCACGCGCCTGGCCGGACTCGGTGATAACCGAGGCGCCAATCTGGTGCTCCGTCGATCTGCGCGACGGCAACCAGGCGCTGATCGACCCGATGGACCCCGAACGCAAACGACGGATGTTCGACGCGCTCGTCCGCGTCGGGATGAAAGAGATCGAGGTCGGCTTCCCCGCCGCGTCGAGCCCGGACTTCGAGTTCATCCGTCTCTTGATCGGCGAGGACCTCATTCCGGACGACGTGACCATCCAGGTCCTCACCCAGTGCCGCCCGGAGCTCATCGAGCGAACCTTCGAGTCACTCGCCGGCGCCCGCAACGGGATCGTCCACTTCTACAACTCGACTTCGGTCTGCCAGCGTCGCGTCGTCTTCGGGCTCGATAAAGACGGCATCACGCAAATCGCCGTCGACGCCGCTCGGCTCTGCCGCGAACTCGAGTCCTCGGTCCCCGACACGGCGATCCGCTACGAGTACAGCCCGGAATCGTTCACTGGAACAGAGATCGACTACGCGATCGAGATCTGCGACGCCGTGCTCGATGTGATCGACCCGAAGCCAGACCGTCCGCTGATCCTCAACCTTCCCTCGACCGTCGAGATGTCGACGCCGAACGTCTACGCCGACCTCATCGAGACCTTCCATCGCAACATCGACCGTCGGGACTCGGTGGTGCTCAGCGTTCACAATCACAACGACCGAGGGACCGCCGTCGCCGCCTCGGAGTTCGGAATGATGGCTGGCGCCGAGCGGGTCGAGGGGTGCCTGTTCGGAAACGGCGAGAGGACCGGCAACGTCGACCTCGTGACGCTGGCGCTGAACCTCTTCAGTCAGGGCGTAGACCCTCGACTCGACTTGAGCGACGTCGACCAGCTCCGCCGGGTCGTCGAGTACTGCAACAGGCTCCCGGTCCACCATCGCCATCCCTACGTCGGCGAGTTCGTCTACACCGCCTTTTCGGGCTCGCATCAGGACGCGATCAAAAAGGGAATGGACGCGCTCGGAGCCGACTACGAGCACTGGGACGTCCCGTATCTCCCGATCGACCCACACCATGTCGGACGGACGTACGAGTCCGTTATCCGGGTGAACTCGCAGTCGGGCAAGGGCGGCGTCGCCTACGTGATGGAGAACGAGCACGGAATGGTCTTGCCGCGTCGACTGCAGATCGAGTTCTCTCGGGTGATCCAAACCGTCACCGAGGACACCGGCACCGAGATCACCCCGAAGGAGATGTGGGAGGTCTTCACCGCCCAGTATCTCGAGCAGCCCGACGGCTTCGAGATCGCGCACCACGACGTCGCGCTGAGCGAAGCAGCCGACAAAGTGACGGTTGAATTGCGCACCGAAACCGAGACCGTGACCGTCGCCGGAGAAGGGAACGGACCGATCTCAGCGTTCGTCACCGGCATCGCGGATGCGCTCGGGATCGAACTCGACGTGCTCGACTACTCCGAGCACGCGCTCGGAACCGGTGCGAACGCCCAGGCCGTCGCCTACGTTGAAACCCGGGATCGATCGACGCGAACGCGTTGGGGCGTCGGCATCGACGAGAGCATCGTCGCAGCGAGCTTGAAGGCTGTCGTCTCAGCGCTCAATGCAGTGCTGGCCGGCCCCTCGCCGGAGTAGCCAGCTCAGCTGCGTCGGGTGAGCGACGGCAGGTGGGAGGGCCGTGAACGCTCGAAGCGAGCGATTGCGTCTTCGTATTCAAGCGTGATGCCGATGTCGTCGAGGCCACGTAGCAGCCGCTCGCGCGCCTCGTCATCGAGTGTGAACGGAGCCTCCAAACCGATCTCGCTCGCACTCACGACACGCCGCTCGACGTCGATCGTGACCAAAAGGCGCGGGTTCGCGATCGCCGCGTCTAGCAGCACTCGCACAGCGCCCGGCGCAACCGTTGCCGGTACGAGTCCCGACCTCGTCGCGTTGTTCCGGAAGATGTCGCCAAAGCGCTCGCTCACGACTGCCCTGAAGCCATAGTCGACGAGCGCCCAAACGGCGTGTTCTCGAGAGGACCCAATACCGAAGTTCGAACCGGCGAGAAGAACCGACGCTCCGGCGTAGTTCTCGTCGTTCAACACGAAATCAGGGTCTTGCCGCCACTCGGAGAAAAGACCGTCACCGAAACCGGTCCGCTCGATACGCTTCAGCCACTCGCTCGGGATGATCTGATCGGTGTCGACGTCCGCGCGATCGAGCGGCGCCGCGGTGCCGGAGACGACGCGAACGGGTTCCACTGAATCCTCGCTGTTCTCAGTGGAGCGTCGCGGGTGACGCGAAGTGACCGGCGATGGCGGTTGCTGCCGCGACGGCGGGAGAGACGAGATGGGTGCGACCGCCGGTCCCCTGGCGTCCCTCGAAGTTGCGATTCGACGTCGATGCGCACCGTTCCCCGGCAGCAAGGCGATCGGGGTTCATGCCGAGACACATCGAACACCCCGCCTCACGCCATTCGAAGCCCGCCCGCTTGAACGTGACATCGAGCCCTATCGCCTCGGCCTCTCTCTTCACTGCCTGGGATCCGGGAACGACAAGCGCCCGCACTCCTTTTGCGACCCTGCGCCCCTCGACCACGGACGCCGCCGTCTTCAGGTCCTCGATCCTGCTGTTCGTGCACGAGCCGATGAACACCGTGTCGACCCGGATCTCCCGCATCAAGGTGCCCGGCTTGAGAGCCATGTACTCGAGCGCGCGCTCAGCGGCCTGCCGTTCTTGGTCGGTGGCAAACGATGCAGGATCCGGAACGCGTCCGTCGATCGTCGTCACCTGAGCGGGGTTCGTGCCCCACGTGACGCGCGGTTGTATAAGGGTTCCGTCGATTTCGACAATGGCATCGAAATTTGCCCCGAAATCCGTTGCAAGGCCGAGCCAGTCTTCGCGTGCGAGCTCGAATGCGCGACCCGCCGGGGCGAACGGACGACGCTCGAGATAGGCGAAGGTGACGTCATCGGGAGCGATCATGCCAGCGCGCGCACCGGCTTCGATCGACATGTTGCAGATCGTCATCCGGCCTTCCATCGAAAGCGAGCGAATGACATCGCCGCGGTACTCGATCACGTGACCAATCCCGCCACCGGTTCCAATACGACCAACGATCTCAAGCACGACGTCCTTCGCGCTCACCCCATGCGAGAGTTCGCCGTTGACCTCGATCGCCATCGTCTTCGGGCGGCTCTGACGCAATGTCTGGGTGGCGAGCACGTGCTCGACCTCCGACGTGCCGATTCCGAAGGCGAGCGCACCGAATGCGCCGTGTGTTGAGGTGTGGCTATCCCCGCAGACGATCGTCATTCCGGGCTGGGTCAGTCCGAGTTCAGGACCGATGACGTGGACAATTCCCTGATTGGTATTCCCGAGCGGATATTCCGTCACGCCAAACTCGGCGCAGTTTTGCGACAGCGCCTCGACTTGGCGGCGCGACGTCGGATCCGCGATCGGTTTATCGACGTCGATCGTTGGAACGTTGTGGTCAGCGGTCGCGACGGTGAGGTCAGGACGGCGCACCCGTCGGCCCGCCTGGCGAAGGCCTTCGAACGCCTGGGGGGACGTCACTTCGTGCACGAGGTGAAGATCGATATAGAGCAGGTCAGCCGACGACCTCGCCTGCCCGTCGACGACGACATGTCTCTGCCAGATCTTCTCGGCGAGGGTGAAGGGCACTTGGACCTCTACCTCGTTGAAGTGATGACGGCGCGACGAGGTTCTGCGAATGAGACGGCGCGCGATGCGGTCCGCATTTCCAGCATCGCCTGACAGTAACGCAGCCATCGGCGACTCAAATCCGAATCGGGTTACGTCGAACAGAGGTAACAGAGGCACGCGTGGTTCGAGCTCTCAGAGCCCGCTTTCGACACGCTCCATCAGATGTGGCGACTCGGTTAATTTGGCCATGTTTATCGACCCGCCGGTCAACCTCTACACACGCCATATCGAGGCCGGCCTTCGCTTCTACCGAGACCTACTCGGCTTCGAAGAGACGTTCCGCACGTCGAAGCGGCGAGGTGACACGACGTCGAGGCTGCGCTGGGCAGTCCGGCGATGGCCCTCGTGGTTTGGACCGATGATCTCGACAAGGAATACGCCGACCTGACGACAAGCGGGGTGCGCTCAGCAAGGAGCGTCGTCGATCCTGCCTGGAGCGTCGGCAACGACCCATCGTCTGCCTTATCCAGACGAGATACGGCAACCTAAATGCCAATTGACAGCCGAGCCATTGATCGCGAAACTTCTCTGCAATGTTCTTGCTGACGACGCACCTCCTCATTACCTGAAGCGCGCGTCCCCGACAGGGAGCGCGTCGTCAACCGTCCACAAAGTGGGCGGTTTTTTTGTCGCCAAACTCCCTGACGGATTCACAACGCGATCCAGAACAATCAGACGGAAGGAATGCTCGGTTGACTGAACACCGAATCGCGGTGATCGGAGGCGACGGGATCGGACCGGAAGTCCTCGAAGAGGCGCTGCGGGTGGTGGCGGCCACAGGCGTCGACCTCGATACGACCGGGTTCTCTCTCGGCGCGGACCATTACCTCACGACCGGGGAGGTGCTTTCCGACGAGACACTCGCCGATTTGGCCGGCTTCGACGCGATCCTGCTCGGGGCCGTCGGACCACCGCTCGGCTCGCGCGACGTCCCCCCGGGGCTGCTCGAACGCGGCCTTCTTCTCCGATTGCGCTTCGCCCTCGATCTGTACATCAACCTCCGCCCCTTCAACGGAGTCCCGGGCGCGATTGCCGAGAACGCCGACGTCGTCGTGGTTCGGGAGAACACCGAAGGTCCCTACGTAGGTGAAGGGGGCCAGCTGCGGCGCGGCAGCGAACACGAAGTCGCGACCCAGGGGTCCGTCAACACTCGTTTCGGCGTCGAGCGGTGCGTCCGCTTCGCGTTCGAACTCGCAGAGAACCGACCGCGGCGATCGGTGACGCTTGTCCACAAGACGAACGTGCTGACCTTCGCCGGTGACCTGTGGCAGCGGACCTTTGACGAGGTCGGCGCCGATCATCCGAGCGTTGAGACCGGATATCACCACGTCGACGCGGCGTCGATCTATCTCGCGACCGACGCCAACCGATATGACGTCATCGTCACAGACAACCTTTTCGGCGACATCCTGACGGACCTCGCCGGCGCGGTGACCGGAGGGATCGGACTTGCCGCGTCCGCAAATCTCAACCCGGCGCGCACCACGCCGTCGATGTTCGAGCCTGTCCACGGTGCAGCACACGACATCGCCGGCACGAAAAGGGCGAATCCGATCGCGGCGATCAGGAGCGCTGCGATGATGCTCGACCATCTCGGCGAGCAGGCCGCCGCGTCGAGAATGACCAAGGCCGTGCTCGAGGTCCAGATCGAGCTCGGCAAATCTCTCTCTGCGTACGACACGACCGGCGTCAGCGACGAAGTGATCGGACGCCTCTAACCGTGTCGGCGCACCTCGACCCGCGCGCGCTCAGGGACTCGAGCGTCTTGCCATCTCGCGTCGACATCTACGACACGACCCTTCGGGACGGCTCGCAACAAGAGCGCATCTCGTTGACCGTCGATGACAAGCTGCGAGTCGCCCGCCAACTCGATCACCTCGGCGTCGCGTACATCGAAGGTGGCTGGCCGGGCGCGAATCCGAAGGACGAGCAGTTCTTCGAGCGGGCACGTGACGAGCTTTCCTTGGAGAGGGCTCAACTCGTCGCCTTCGGCTCGACGCGCCGGGCCAACTCCGCGGCCTTGAACGACCCAGCCTTCGTGCGGCTGCTGCAAGCCGGCACGGACATCGTCTGCATCGTTGCCAAAGCCGCGGCGAGCCACGTACGTGACACGCTGCGCACGACGCCCAAAGAGGCGATCGCGATGGTCACCGACTCTGTGCAGGCCCTGCGTGATCACGGGCTGCGGGTCTTTCTCGACGCGGAGCACTTCTTCGACGGCTTTGAGGAGGACCGCGACTTCTCGCTCCGGCTCCTCGCGGCAGCCGAGCTCGCCGGCGCCGAGGCACTCGTGTTGTGCGACACGAACGGCGGCATGCTCCCCGGCCCCGTGTCCCGCGTCGTCGCCGACGTGCGATCGAGGACGTCGTGTGTGATCGGCGTCCACTTCCACAACGACAGCGGTTGCGCGGTTGCGAACAGCCTCTCGGCGGTGGGAGCGGGCGCGACGCACGTCCAGGGTTGCATCAACGGCTACGGCGAGCGGGCGGGCAATGCCGACCTTTGCGCCGCGATCCCCAATCTCACGCTGAAATTGGGGATCGAGACGATCCCAAGGGATCGCATCAAGCTCATCACCCCTGTAGCCAGGCACCTCTCCGAGCTCGTCAATATCAACTTGGATCCGCAAAAGCCGTACGTCGGGTCGGCCGCGTTCGCCCACAAGGCGGGACTACACACCTCGGCGAACGCTCGCCGCGCGGGCGCCTACGAGCACGTGGAGCCCGACGCGGTCGGCAACGGCAGCCGGGTCGTCGTGAGTGAGCTCAGCGGGCGCGCGACGATCGAGGCGCGGGCAAAAGAGCTCGGCGTGACTCTCGATTCGGACGCCCTCGAAAAGATCCTCCAAGCGCTGAAAACCCTCGAGTTCGCCGGTTACCACTTCGAGGTCGCGGACGGATCGCTCGAGCTGTTGATGCGCGCTGCGGCCGACGGATCCCCAGCCAACCACCGACCTTTCGAAATCGAGTCGTTCCGGGTCATCACCGACTGGGTTTCGACGAACGCGGCAAATGCTGAGGCGAACGAAGACGTCCGCGATCTCGTGCACCCCTGGGGCACGCCCGGACGGCTGACGACTGAGGCGACGGTGAAAGTCCACGTCGGCGACGACCGAGTTGTCTCGACGGCCGAAGGAAACGGGCCGGTGCACGCCCTCGACGCCGCGATCCGCCAAGCGATCGGGCAGCATTTTCCCGAGCTCTCGGCGATCCACCTCACCGACTACCGGGTTCGGGTGCTCGACTCACACCGCGGCACGGGAGCGATCACGCGGGTCCTCATCGACACGGCAGGCCCGGATGACTCCTGGTCGACGATGGGAGTCTCGGAGAACATCATCGAAGCATCGTGGCAAGCGCTCGTCGATTCGCTCGTCTACGCCCTCACACGGACGAGTCGGGCGAACGTCGCCGAGCTCGGTGAGCACTGAGGCGACTCGCCCGTCCCTCGCCAGCGAAAATGCTGCAGGCTGGCGCATCCGACCTTGTGTCTGATAGTTTTCTCGCCGTGCGTTGGTATTCATATTTCGTCGAGCCGGCTTCGGTCGGGCTTCGGAGCGTTGCCACGCGCTAACCGCACCCAGCATCGAAGACCGGCTCAGAGGCAAAGGCGATCCGCCTTTGCCTTTTGTATTTCTCAGCTGAGCCGGTAGGCATCGATCGATCGGCTCACGGAAGGGGGATTTTCGTGGCGCCGACCGATCGCTTGAGCGATCGACACATCGTCGACGTGCGCCGACTCGTCGCGCCGTCGACACTTTTAAACGAGCTTCCGCTCACACCCGACCAGCAGGAGGTTGTGCTCACCGGACGTCTCGATGCCGCGTCGATATTGCGCGGCGAAGACGACCGACTCCTAGTGATTGTCGGGCCGTGTTCGGTCCATGATCCGGCGTCCGCGCTCGACTATGCGCGACGCCTCCGAGGGCTGATCCAAGAGGTGCGTAACGAGCTCGCAGTCATCATGCGGGTCTATTTCGAAAAGCCGCGCAGCGCACTCGGCTGGAAGGGGCTGATCAACGACCCGGGACTCGACGGGAGCAACAAGGTGAACGACGGCCTCTTCACCGCCCGATGCCTGCTGTTGGAGATTCTGTCGCTCGGAGTTCCGGTCGCGTGTGAGTTCCTCGAGCCGATCACACCGCAATACATCGCGGACACGGTGAGCTGGGGGGCGATCGGCGCGCGCACGGCGCACAGCCCGATCCACCGCCAGCTGGCGAGCGGACTCTCGATGCCGGTCGGTTTCAAGAACTCGACCGAAGGCGACGTCCAAGGCGCCGTTGACGCGGTTCTCGTCGCGTCACGAAGCCAGGTGTTCCCGGGGATCACCTACAAAGGCGTCGGCGCGATCTTCACGACCGCCGGCAACCCCGACTGCCACGTCGTTCTGCGCGGCAGCACCTCGGGACCGAATCACGGCACCGCGCAGGTCAGCGACGCTCTCGAGCGCCTCGCGGGCGCCGGGTTGGTACCTCGTCTCGTTATTGACGCGAGCCATGGCAACAGTGGCAAAGATCATCGACGACAGCCCATAGTCGCGTCCGAGATCGCTGCTCGCTTCGCCGACGGTGAGCGCGGCATCGCCGGCGTGATGCTCGAAAGCTTCCTCGTCGAAGGTCGCCAGGAACTCGTGCTCGGGCATGCAGACGAACTCCGTTACGGCCAGAGCATCACCGATTCGTGCATGGGCTGGCAGACGACTGTCGACGTAGTGCGCCATCTCGCCCGGGCCACGGTCGAGCGCCGTTCCGACGTACCGCGACTTCGGGCTCGACGCCTCGCCAGTCGATCTCCAAACCGTGGCGATCGAAGAGCTGCGGTGAGCCGGCGGGAAATCCGGCAGGCCGCCGCCTCGCCTCGCGAGGTGCCAGCAGATTCAACGATCGACGATCTCCGTCAGAAGCTCGACGCGATCGATGGTTCCATCGTCCGGCTTCTCGCCCAACGGCGCTCGACGGTGACCGAGATCGCCTCGGCGAAGGGACGGCGCCGCGCGCTCATCATCCGAGATCTCGAACGGGAACGACATGTGCTCGCGCAAGTCGAGATCGCTGCTGATCGACTCGGTGTTTCCCGCGATCTCGTGCGATCGATCTTCACCGCAATCCTCGAGGACTCGGTCGCTTTCCAGACCGAGCTGATGACCTCAGACAGCTTGAACCGCCAGGCGCGCTCCGTCTCACCTTGGGCCTAAGTCCCGCCGGACGAGCGTGATGAGCTGCTCAGGATGACAAAGCGCGTCCAATTGCCGGGGTCATCCTCGATCGATCGCACCAGAGCGACGAGCCCATACAAGTCGCCGGCGCGGGCGGAGGCGATCGCCGCCGTGTAGGGCGATGCGTCCTCGGCGACGCGGCGCGCCGCCGAGGACGTGGA
>JBAVUF010000269.1:0-2153 GCA_049696635.1 Acidimicrobiales bacterium
GCCAAAAGGCGCGCCCGGTCGAGGCTCCCCCGTGCACCCGTGGCCGCGGCCGACGCGACAGAGGGGACGACGCCGTCGCCCCTCAACGCTTCGGCGATCGCGTCTGAGTCGATCGGAACGAATTCGACATCGACGCAGCGACTCGCGATGGTTTCGAGCGCCGGGGTCCGAACGTCAGCGAGCACGACGAGCACCGTCGAATCGGGCGGCTCCTCGATCGTCTTCAAAAGCGCCGCTCCCGCCTCGTCGACGAGATGGAACTCGGTGAGGACGAGCACCTGTCGATCCGCCACCCGAGGCGTCAGCTGCGCCTGCTGAGCGATCTCACGCGCCTCTTCGACCGAGATCGATGCACCCTGGCGCTCGACGGCGACGACGTCGGGGTGCTGGCCCGAGAGAACGGCGATGCACGCCGCACATTCGCCGCAGCCACCATTCGGGCACAAGAGCGCGGCGGAAAAGGCGCGCGCCGCGGCACGTTTGCCCGACCCCGCCGGACCGACAAAGAGGTACGCGTGCACTGGTGAATCGACGAAACGCGACAACTTCGCCTGCGCGCGCGGCTGGCCGACGATCCCGCGGAGGACAGGGTGCGCAGCAACAGAATCCTCGGTATCGGCGCGGGCGCTCATCGCTCCACTGCCTGCTTGCGAGCAAAGAACTGCTCGCCGAGCCGAGCGCGCACGCGATCGCTCACCTCGTCGATCGACCCGTCAGCGTCGACGACCAAGAAGCGATCCGGTTCGGACTGCGCGAGCGCGAGGTACCCGTTTCGGACACGAACGAAGAACGCGTCGTCCTCGCCCTCGATCCGGTCACGCGCACCTGAGCGTCGCGTCGACGCGACCTCGGGGGATAGGTCGAGGAGGACGACGACGTCTGGCTCGAGACCGTTGCGGGCGAGTTCGTCGGCCGCTCTGATCGCCGACAGGTCGAGGCCTCGGCCGTAGCCCTGATAGGCGAGGGTCGACGGCGAGAAGCGGTCGCAGACGACGTCCCGACCCTGATCGAGCATCGGGCGGATGTACTCGGCGACATGTTGGGCCCGCGCCGCCAGCATGAGGAGCAGCTCGGCGCGCGCCTCGAGATGTCCGACGCGCCGGTCAAGGAGGACTTCCCGCACCCGTTCGCCGATCGCCGTGCCTCCCGGCTCACGCGTCAGCACCGCGTCGAGCTGATCGGCGAGCACCCGAGCCTGGGTGGACTTGCCGCTGCCCTCGCCGCCCTCGAAGACAACGAATCGCCCACGCCGTCGCATTGGCGAGTCCGTTTCCGCCGCGGGGGTCGTGATCAGCCCTCTTCACCGGGATCGGCCGCGCCCGTGCGGGAACGCGTTGGGGCCTTCTTTTTCGCCGCCGCCTTTTTCGTCGCGGCCTTCTTCGCGGTTGCCCGCTTTTTCGCAACCTTTTTCGCCGGCTTCTTCGCTGCACGCGCGGAACGACGCTTCCCAGGACCGGCGGCGCGGCGCTCGGCCAACAAGTCAGCGGCGCGCTCGAGCGTGATCGAGTCCATGTCGTCTCCGCGTCGCAAAGATGCGTTCACGGTGCCATCAGTGACGTAGGGGCCGAAGCGGCCCTCGCGCAACACGATCTTCGCGCTCGTTTCGGGGTCGATCCCGATCTCGCGCGCCGGAGCAGCCGCCTGACGACCGAAGCGCCGCTGCTTTGGTTGCGCGAAGAGCGCGACCGCTTCGTCGAGGCCGATGTCGAGAATCCGCTCTTCTGCATCGAGGCTGCGCGTGTCGGTGCCGCGCTGCAGGTAGGGCCCGTACCGGCCGTTCCTCGCGATGATCTCCTCACCCGTCGTCGGGTCGACACCGACCGTCCTCGGCAGATGGAGCAACTCGAGCGCCTGATCCAAGGTGACCGACTCCGGAGCCATCGACTTGAAAAGCGACGCCCGCGGGGGCTTGTCCTTCGCGTCCTGCTGCTCTCCGAGCTGGACGTACGGTCCGAAACGCCCGGTGCGCAGCGAGACGACGAGCCCGGTTTCCGGATCCGCCCCGAGTTCGCGATCCGACGACGGTGCGGCGAGCAGCTCGAGCGCGCGATCGATCGTGAGCTCGTCGGGCGCGAGATCATTCGGAATCGACGCCCGTTCCTCGCCGCGTTGCAGATACGGGCCGTAGCGGCCGACGCGAACGACGACGATCT
>JBAVUF010000270.1:0-6313 GCA_049696635.1 Acidimicrobiales bacterium
GACTTCATCGAGGGGCTCTCGCCCGCGATCTCGATCGACCAGAAATCGGCGTCGCGCAACCCGCGCTCGACGGTCGGCACGGTCACGGAGGTCTACGACTACCTCCGCCTGCTCTACGCGCGCATCGGCTTGCCGCACTGCCCGAAATGCGGGCGGGTCGTCTCGCGCCAGAGCCCGCAGCAGATCGTCGATCGGGTGATGGACCTCCCGGACGGCAGCCGCTTCCATGTCCTCGCTCCGGTCGTGCGCGGCCGCAAGGGCGAGTACGACGCGCTGTTGGACGACCTCGCCCGTCAGGGCTTTGCCCGCGCCCGTATCGACGGTGAGCTCGTCGAGCTCGCCGAACGCCAGAAGCGCTCGCTCGCGCGTTACGAACAGCACACAATCGAGGTCGTTGTCGACCGCCTCGTGCACCGGCCCGGAATCGAGCGCCGGCTCACCGACTCGATCGAAACGGCGTTGCGACTTGGCGAGGGAATCGCCGAGATCCACCTGCTCGACACCGACGAGATCCTCACCTTCTCCCAGCACCTCGCCTGCACGTTCGACGGGACGTCCTTCGACGACCCGGCGCCGCGCAACTTCTCTTTCAACTCGCCGTACGGGGCGTGCCCCGTCTGCCTCGGCCTCGGGACGCGCTACGAAGTCGACCCCGACCTTGTCGTTCCGAATCCGGAGCTGTCGGTCGACCACGGGGCGATCGCACCGTGGGCACCGGCGAGGACCGAATACTTCGCCCGTGTGCTGCGCGCCGTCGGCGAGGAGTTCGACATAGATCTTTCGAAGCCGTGGGCGAAACTCACGAAGACACAGAAGAAGGTGCTGCTCTACGGCGCGGGCGAGCGCCGGGTCCACGTCACGTACCGCAATCGATACGGCACGCAACGTTCGTACAAGACGACGTACGAAGGGGCGATTCCCTGGTTGCAGCGGAGGCACGCGGAGGCGGAGTCAGATTGGCACCGGGAGCAGATCGAGGGGTACATGCGCGAGGTCCCGTGCGCGGCGTGTGGCGGGACGCGCCTGAAGCCGGAGTCGCTCGCGGTCACGGTCGACGGGATGAACATCGCCGAGCTCTCCGCGAAGCCGATCGGCGAGACGCTGAAGATCCTCACCGCGCTCGAGCTCTCGGGACGCGAGGCGATGATCGCGGAGCGACTGCTGAAAGAGATCCGCGCCCGCGTCCAGTTCCTCGTCGATGTCGGTCTCGACTACCTGACACTCGATCGTTCGTCGGCGACGCTCGCCGGAGGAGAAGCGCAGCGCATCCGCCTCGCGAGCCAGATCGGCAGCGGCCTCGTCGGCGTCCTCTACGTCCTTGACGAGCCGTCGATCGGTCTCCACCAACGCGACAACCGGAGACTGATCGACACGCTCGAGCGCCTGCGCGATCTCGGCAACACCGTGATTGTTGTCGAGCACGACGAGGAGACCATCCGCGTCGCCGACTACGTCGTCGACATCGGGCCTGGAGCGGGCGAGCACGGTGGCGAGATCGTCTATTCCGGAGCGGTCTCGGGGCTCACGAATGAGCCGCGCTCCATCACGGGTAGGTATCTTTCCGGTGCCTCGCAGATCGACGTTCCGAAGGTTCGCCGTCCGACGACGAACGGTCACCTCATTGTGCGCGACGCGTACGAGCACAACCTCCAACACATCGACGTCGACTTCCCGCTCGGCTGTTTCGTAGCCGTGACCGGGGTATCGGGTTCGGGGAAGTCGACGCTCGTCAACGACATCGTCCATCGCGCGCTCGCGCAGGTGATCTACAAAACGAAGACCGTCCCGGGCAGGCATCGCGCGATCGAAGGTGCCGAACTCATCGACAAGGTGATCGACATCGACCAATCGCCGATCGGGCGCACTCCGAGGTCGAACCCGGCGACATACACGGGAGTCTTCGACCACATCCGGCGGCTGTTCAGCCAGACACCCGAAGCGAAGTTGCGCGGCTACCAACCGGGCCGCTTCTCATTCAACGTCTCGGGGGGCCGCTGCGAGGCGTGCTCCGGAGATGGGACGATCCGTATCGAGATGCATTTCCTTCCCGACGTCTATGTGCCGTGCGAGATTTGCAAAGGAGCGCGCTACAACCGCGACACGCTCGAGGTGCTGTGGCGCGGCAAGTCGATTGCGGATGTGCTCGACATGTCCTGCGAGGAGGCGAGTGAATTCTTTGCCGCGCAACCGGTGATCGCGCGTCACTTGCAGACGCTGACCGACGTCGGTCTTGGATACATCCGCCTCGGCCAGCCGGCACCGACGCTCTCTGGCGGAGAGGCGCAACGGGTGAAACTGGCATCGGAGCTTTCGAAACGCTCGACGGGACGGACCTTTTACATCCTCGACGAGCCGACGACGGGACTGCATTTCGACGACGTGCGCAAGCTGCTCGGGGTCTTGCAGCGCCTCGTCGACCAGGGCAATACCGTCGTCGTCATCGAGCACAACCTCGACGTCGTGAAGTCTGCGGACTGGATCATCGATCTCGGACCAGAAGGGGGAAGCGGCGGAGGGCGCGTCGTCGCCGAGGGAGCGCCCGAGGCCTTGGCGAAAATGACGGTGAGCTACACCGGTCGCTACTTGAAGCCCTTACTCGCACGGGCAACGAAACGGGCGGCGACGAAAAGGTCGCGTTCCCCGGTTCCTGCCTAATCAGCCGGCCCGACACGCGCCTAACCGCGCGCCGTTTGCGGGCAGTCGGTCAGGAGGCGTTGTTCTCTTGTTCTACGCAAAACTCGTTGCCTTCGGGGTCTGCGAGCACGACCCATCCGGATCCCTCGTCTCCTCGGTGATCGGCGACGAATGACGCCCCGAGCGCAACGAGGCGCTCGACCTCGTCCTCTCGAGACGTCGGTCGAAGATCGATGTGGACGCGATTCTTTACGGTCTTCCGCTCGGGAACCTTTTCGAAGAGCAGTCGCGTGCGATCAGGCCCGAGGTCGCATAGGGCTTCGGGATCGTCGCGATAGTCGTCGGCGCTCATCGGAACGCCTAACGCTTCGCACCACCACTTGGCGAGTGCGTAGGGATCCGGACAGTCGATCGTCACACTACGGAGCGTGAAATGCACGTTCTGATCTCCTCAGCCAATCGGATGAAGCGGGCCGCGGCGCGCGGCACCACATGCACGACTCGGTGAGTGATTCCGGGATCAACGCGCGACGCGCCGTGTGATGCTCGGCATCGACACGCTATCGCAGTCGTCGCGTAACGAAGATCGGAAAACGGTGACCGCTAGCTGATCAGCGCTGCCCGTGGGACAGACGAAGCGGGGGAGTCGTGACGCGCTCGGGTGGAGGGATGCGGCGCGCGATCCCGTTCAGTCAGACGATCACCAGCATCCTCTCGAGCGCGAGGCGCGCCGAGGCGGCAGTCTGTTCGTCGACGACGATGCGGTTGCGCACCTCGCCTTCGACGAGGCCCTCGAGCACCCAGGCGAGGTGCTGGGGATCGATGCGGAACATCGTCGAGCACGGGCAGACGAGCGGATCGAGCGAAACGATCGTCTTGTCGGGATGCTCATTCGCGAGCCGGTGCACGAGGTGGATCTCGGTGCCGACACCGATGTGCGCGCCCGTCGGCGCTGAGCCGACGTAACGGATGATTGCGTCTGTCGATCCGACCTCGTCGGCGAGCTCGACGACCTCGTGCGCGCACTCCGGGTGCACGACCGCGAACCCTCCCGGGTGCGCGGCTCGGAAGGCATCGATGTGGCCGGTCTTGAACCGCTGGTGCACCGAGCAGTGCCCCTTCCACAACAAGAACGTTGCCTGCCTCACATCGACCTCATCGAGGCCGCCGAAGTCACGTCTTGGGTTCCAGACCGCCATGTCTGACGCCTCGAAGCCGAGGGCGTAGGCGGTGTTGCGGCCGAGGTGCTGGTCGGGGAAGAAGAGAACCTTGCGGGCGCTCGCCCGGACGACCTCGATGAGCGGCGCGCCGCTCGCGACGCCCGTCTCGACGCCGAGAGCCCACCGCACCGCGGCTTTTGCGTTCGAAGACGTGCACACCGTCCCGCCGTGATCGCCGACGAAGGCTTTCAGCGCCGCCGACGAGTTCATATACGTGACCGGGGTGACCGCATCGAGGTCGGCGACCTTGCCGAGCTCCGCCCACGCCTGTTCGACCTCGTCGAGATCGGCCATGTCGGCCATCGAGCAGCCGGCGTTCAGGTCGGGCAGGATCACCTGCTGGTTGGGCCGGGTGAGGACGTCCGCTGCTTCGGCCATGAAGGTCACGCCGCAGAACACGACGAACTCGGCGCGATCTTGATCGGCGGCAAAGCGCGAGAGCCCGAAGGAGTCGCCCCGCGCATCCGCCCAGCGCATGACCTCGTCGCGCTGATAGTGGTGGCCGAGGACAACCATCCGTTCACCGAGTTCGGCGCGAGCCGCGCCGATCATCGCAGCGAGCTCGTCGTCCGTCGCTTCGGTGTACCGCCCGGGCAGCGGCGTCTGGAGGCGGAACATGGGCCTCTTTCTTGATTGTCTCGCTCCGCATCTGGCCGGCGGGGACAGCCTGGTCGCCCATCCGCGGGGTTGTCGGCCACGAAGCTCTATGTCTGCCGGAATACCAGGCCGGCGTAGCCTCGACAATAGTGCTCGAGCGGCCAAAAGATGTTCCCGACGCGCCCGGCTCGTACCAGTTCAAGGACCGGGAGGGACGCGTGATTTACGTCGGCAAGGCGCGCTCGTTGCGCAGTCGCCTCGCCACTTATTTCGGCGACCCCGCCGGCTTGCCGCTGCGTACCCAGCAGATGCTCGAACGCGCGGCCTCTGTCGAGTGGATCCAGGTCCGCTCCGACGTCGAGGCAATCATGCTCGAGTACAACCTCATCAAAGAGCACCGGCCGCGCTTCAACATCCGTCTCGTCGACGACAAGAGCTACCCGTACCTCGCGATCACGATGGACGAGGAGTGGCCCCGGGCGATGGTCGTGCGGGGCGCGAAGCGAAAGGGCTCTCGGTACTTCGGCCCCTACGCGCACGCCTACGCGCTGCGCGAGACCCTCGATTCTTTGCTGCGGTCGTTTCCCATACGCAGCTGCTCGAACGCGAAGTTCGGCCGTCACGTCCGCCTGGGCCGGCCGTGCCTGCTGTTCCACATCGAACGGTGCTCCGGACCGTGTGTCGGTGCCGTCGCCAGGGAGAACTACGGCGAGTACCTCGAGGACCTGATGCGCTTTTTGGAAGGAGACACGAAGGCGGTGCTCTCGCGCCTCGAGTCCGAGATGCACTCGGCCGCCGAACGCGAGGAGTTCGAGCTCGCGGCGCGCCTCCGTGACCAGCTCGAATCGGCACGACTGGCGAGCGAGCGCCAGGACGTCGTCGCGGCAGCGGGCGACAACCTGGATGTCTTCGGCGTCGCCGACGCGGAGCTTGAGGCGGCGGTGCAGGTCCTCCACGTACGCCACGGGCTGCTTGTCGGTCGGAACGGCTTCATCCTGGAAAAGGTAGAGCCGCTCTCGGAGTCCGATCTGCTCCAGCGCGTGCTCGAGCAGTACTACGCCGAGACGCCGTTGGGCGTGGCACGTGAGATCCTCGTCCCGACGGTCCCGACCGACGCCGAGACGTACACTGCCTGGCTTTTGCAGCGGCGCGACGGTCCGGTCGAGATCAAGGTCCCCCAACGCGGGCGAAAGCGGGCCTTGGTCGGCGTCGCCGAGAACAACGCCAGCGAACAGCTCGCCCGCCACCGGACACGGCGAGCGACCGATCTTTCGAGCCGGGCGCGCGCTCTCGAGCAGCTGCGGGAGTACCTCGGGTTGCGGGAGTCGCCGCTGCGGATCGAGTGCTACGACATGAGCCACCTGCAGGGCAGCGACTACGTCGGTTCAATGGTCGTGATGGAAGACGGTCTGATGAAGCGCAGCGACTACCGGCGCTTCAAGGTGCGCGCCGTTGCCGGGAACGACGATTACGCCGCAATGGGCGAGGTGCTCGAGCGTCGCCTCCGCCGGATCTCCGATCCGAAACCCGGGCCGTCGAGCGGGGCCGAGGCGCGCCGTCCGAGACGATTCGCGTATCCGCCGCAGCTTTTGCTCCTCGATGGTGGGAAGGGACAGCTGAGTGTCGCCGTGCGCGTCGTCGAAGAGCTCGGCCTGAGCGACCGTCTCGAGGTGGCGGCGCTCGCCAAGCAGTTCGAGGAGGTGTTCGTTCCCGGGCGGCCCGAACCGATCCGCATCCCGCGCGATTCCGAGGCGATCTACCTCCTCGAAGAATTGCGTGACGAGGCGCACCGATTCGCAATCGGGTACCACCGCGAGGTGCGAGCGCGGCGGATGCGACCGGATCCGCTGGCGGGCGTCGCC
>JBAVUF010000271.1:0-2755 GCA_049696635.1 Acidimicrobiales bacterium
CCTCGCAGGCGCGCTGGCGGCGGACCCGGTGAGCGCAGTCGTCTTCGCGGCAAGCGCGTCCGACGTGACCGACGTCGTCGTCGACGGCCGTGCCGTCGTCGAAGCGGGGCATCACATTGCGTTCGCCGATCTCGGAGGTGCGCTTTCGGGCGCGATCGACGTGTTGAGGAGCGCGTCGTGAGCAGGTCGCTCGCCATCTTGGGCATCGGTGAACTCGTGACGAACGAGTCCGGCCTCGGTCGCGGTCCTCTCGGCGTGATCGCGGATGCCGCCGTCGTCGTCGAGGACGGGATGATCGCGTATGTCGGGGCCTCGAGGACCGCGCCGCCCGCCGACGACGAGATCGCCGCCGCGGGGCGCTGCGTGCTTCCGGGATTCGTTGATTCCCATACCCACCTCGTGTTCGCCGGGAACCGCGCGGACGAGTTCACGGCGCGTATGACCGGTCGCTCGTACGCGGTGGGCGGCATCGCCCAAACGGTGGAGACGACTCGGTCTGCAAGCGACGCGGTCCTGCTTGCGAACGCGCGCCGCTTGGTGGAGGAGGCGGTCTCGCAGGGCACGACCACGATCGAGACGAAATCGGGATACGGGCTTACGGTCAAAGACGAAACGAGGTCGCTGCGAATCGCGGCCGAGTGCGCGGAGGAGGTGACGTATCTCGGAGGACACGTCGTTCCCGAGGAATACGAACGCGATCGTGAGGCCTACGTCGATCTTGTCGCCGGCACGATGCTCGAAGAATGCGCCCCCCTCGCGCAGTGGTGTGACGTCTTTTGTGATCTCGGCGCCTTTGACGAGGACGAGTCGGCGCGTATCCTCGAAGCCGCCCTGGGTAAGGGACTCGGACTCCGCGTGCACGCGAACCAGCTCGTGCCTGGTCCAGGAGCGAAGCTCGCCGCCCGCTTTCGCGCCGCGTCGGCAGACCACGTGAACCACCTCTCGCCCGACGACATCACCGCGCTCAGAGATGGGGAGGTGGTCGCGACGCTCTGTCCAGGTGCGGACTTCTCGACGAAGTCGCGGTACGCGGACGGACGAACCTTGATCGACGCGGGGGTGACGGTCGCGCTAGCGACCGACTGCAATCCCGGGACGAGCTTCACCACCTCGATGCCGTTCGTCGTCGCGCTCGCGGTGCGCGAATGCGGCCTTACCCCCGACGAGGCCGTTGCCGCCGCAACCGTCGGCGGCGCGAAGGCGCTCCACCGCGAGGACGTCGGCAAGGTGGCGCCCGGTTGCCGCGGTGATCTCGTCGTGCTCGACGCCCCGAGCCACACCTACCTCGCGTATCGCCCCGGCGTACGACTCGCTGACCTCGTCGTGCGCCAAGGAGAAGTCGCGTTCCCAGTTGATGGCGCGGTCGGTCGCCGAAACGAAGCTGGAAACCGTGGCTGAGCCGATCGTCGGGGTCGGGCCGCACGGACTGCAACCGTCGGAGGTGATCGACGTCGTTCGTGCCGGCTACGGCGTCAAGATCACTCCAGCGGCACATCGGGCGATGGCGGCATCGCGGTCCCACGTCGAAGAGTCCGCCGCGCGCCCTGATCCTGTGTACGGAGTGTCGACGGGCTTCGGCGCACTCGCGACACTCCACATCGCACCCGAGCGTCGCGGCGAAATGCAGGCCTCGCTCATCCGCTCGCACGCTGCTGGTCTCGGTCCGCGCGTGGAGACCGAGGTCGTGCGCGCGACGATGCTCCTCCGACTGCGAACGTTGTGCACGGGGATAACCGGTGTGCGCCCAGAGGTCGCGGAGGCGCTCTGCGCGTTGTTGAACGCTCGGCTGACGCCGTTGGTCTTCGAATACGGCTCGCTCGGTTGCAGCGGCGATCTCGCGCCGCTCGCCCACATCGCGCTGGCGCTGATGGGCGAGGGCGACGTCGAGACGAAGGATGGTTCGGTCGTCGCGGCACGCGAAGCGTTCGACACTCGCGGGATCACGTCCGTAGTCTTGGAGGACAAAGATGGTCTCGGATTGATCAACGGGACCGATGGGATGCTCGCCGGCCTCCTTCTCTGCGCGTACGACTTCCGCTACCTCTGCAAGGTCGCCGACATCTCCGCGGCGATGAGCACCGAGGCGCTGTTGGGTACCGACGTCGCGTTCCGCGCCGATCTCGTCGGTCTTCGCCCTCAACCCGGCCAGATCGCGAGCGCGCTGAACCTCACGCGACTTTTGGGCGGCTCGGCGGTCGTCGCCTCGCACCGTAGCGACGACCCGCGCGTGCAGGACGCATACTCCATTCGGTGCGCGCCGCAGGTCGCCGGCGCAGCACGCAGCACCCTCGCGCACGCTGAGACTGTCATCGAAGAGGAGCTTGCCGCCAAGATCGACAATCCCGTCGTCCTCGAAGACGGCGAGGTCGTGTCGAGCGGCAACTTCCACGGCGCGCCGCTCGGCTACGCGGCGGACTTCCTCGCCATCGCGGCGGCGGATCTCGCGTCGATCGCCGAGCGGCGGACGGACCGGATGATGGACCAGGCGCGATCGATGGGACTACCGCCGTTCCTCGCTGGCGAGCCGGGTGTCGACTCGGGACTGATGATCGCCCACTACACCCAGGCCTCGATCGTTGCAGAGCTGAAGCGTCTTGCCGTCCCGGCGAGCGTCGATTCAATCCCGACCTCGGCGATGCAAGAAGACCACGTTTCGATGGGCTGGGCGGCGACGCGCAAGCTCGCGCGGGCGATCGTGAACCTGCGCCGGGTGCTGGCGATCGAGATCCTTGCCGCGGCACGGGCGCTCGAACTC
>JBAVUF010000272.1:0-5228 GCA_049696635.1 Acidimicrobiales bacterium
GCGAATCGTGGCGGCTGCCGACGTAGAAGTCCGCGCCCGCGCCGAAGTACGCGTTGACGACGAGGGGTAGTGCCCCGACAGAAGCGCAGTCGTTCACCGCCGCGGCGACGGCGTCGTAGCCGACGTCGACGAAACGATCGGCGCCGAGCTCGCCTTCGACGTCTCGCGCAATAAGCGACTTCGTGCCAAGGCACTCGAGTACGAAGGCGAACTGCTCGTCGCCGACGGTGACGATCGTCGCCGGTTCGCCGTAGCTTTCGGGATCGACGTTTGCACCGCGCGCCCTCGCGTTCTCGGCGGTGGCGCGCGCGGCCACGAGGGCGCGCCGCTTTCCCTCGTCGAGGACCGCGTAGTCGACGCCGGAGTCGGTGTAGACGTCGTTCCCGGTCATCGTCCGAGCTCGTCGGCGACCGCCGACAACACGCCGTTCACGTATGCACCGGATTCCGACGTCGAGAAATCCTTCGCCAGCTCGACTGCCTCATCGATCACGACCGCTCGGCTGACGTCTCGACGCGCGAGGAGCTCGTAGGTCGCGATCCGCATCAGCTGGCGGTCGATCGCCGGCATGCGATCGACCGCCCAGCCCTCGGCATGCTTGGCGATCAACGCGTCGATCGTCTCGAGCTCTTGCTCGACGCCGCGCACGAGCTCTTCGGCGAAGGGGTCGGGCTCGGCGGGGAGCGATGCGAGAACCTCGGCAGGCGTCAGCCCTTTTGCTTCGGCCTCGTAGAGAAGGCCGAGCGCCCGTTCACGCGCGGCGCGACGTTCGCCGGGTGTGGGTTCGTGTTGCCTACGCGCGCGTGAGGTACTCACCAGAGCGCGTGTCGACTTTGATGCGCTCCCCGATGTTGATGAAGAGCGGGACCTGGACGACGAGGCCGGTCTCGGTCGTCGCCGGCTTGCGCGCCCCCGAGACGCGGTCACCTTGGATCCCGGGCTCGGTCTCGGTGATCTCGAGCTCGACGGCGGCCGGCAGCTCGATGTCGACGAGCTCGGTCCCGTACAGGACGACGATCGCCGAGTCACCCGCCTTGAGGAAATTCGCGGCCTCTCCGACCGAGGACTCGGGCACGGTCATCTGGTCGAACGAGACGTTGTCCATGAACACGAAGTCGGCGCCGTCGCGGTACAGGTACTGCATCTCGCGCTTGTCGATCACCGCCTGCTCGACACGTTCGTCGGCGCGAAACGTCCGCTCCAAGACCGCCTTCGTCCGCATGTTCCGCAGCTTCGTCCGCACGAACGCCCCGCCCTTTCCCGGCTTCACGTGCTGGAACTCGACGACGGCGTACAGCCCGTCCGGCAGGTCGATCGCCATCCCGTTCTTCAGGTCGTTCGTCGAGATCGCCATCAGATGACGGCATCTTTCGTGGTCTTCGTGAGCGGGCGGCACCCCGACGCGGTGACGACGACGGTGTCCTCGATGCGGGCTCCGGTCTCGCCGGGAAGGTAGACGCCGGGCTCGACGGTGATCACCGTCCCCGCCTCGAGCACGTCTTCGCTGCCGTCCGCGACATGGGGCGGCTCGTGGATGTCGAGTCCGACGCCGTGGCCGGTCGAATGGGAGAACGCGTCCGCGTAGCCGTCCTCAGTCAGCGATTCTCGGCACGCCTTGTCGACGTCACCGGCGCGCACGCCGGCCTTAACCGCCAAAAGGCCAGCCCGCTGTGAAGCGGCGACCGCGTCGAGCACCTTCGCCGCAACGCCCTTTGGCTCGCCGATGCACACCGTGCGCGTCATGTCGGAGTGGTAGCCGTCGAAGCAGGCACCGAAGTCGAGGACGATGAGCTCTCCTGCGACGATCGCCCGGTCGTCCGGCTGGTGGTGGGGCAACGCGGCGTTTGGTCCCGAGCCGACGATCGTGTCGAACGAGAGCGCCTCGGCGCCGCGCCGGCGCATCTCGTAGTCCAAGTCGGCGGCAAAGTCGGACTCGGTTACGCCCTCTTTCAGTCGATCCTTCGTCTGCGCGAGGGCGATGTCCGCGATCTCGCAGGCACGCTCGATGCGGGCGATCTCGCCGGCGTCCTTCACAATCCGGAGCGCCTCGACGAGCCCGGTCGTCGCGGTCATCTCCGGCTTCAGCTCCTCGGAGAGCCGCGTCGCGAACCGCCAGGACGCGTTCTCGGATTCGAGACCGACGCGCTGCAGCGCGCGCGTCGCCCGTTCGAGCGCCTTCAGCTGGTCGGCGTTCTTGCCGATGACGATGTCGGCCTCGACCCCCGCCTCGGCGAGCTGCGCGGCGGACTGATCTTTGTATCGGCCGTCGGTGAAGAACACCGCTCGCGAGGCGGTGACCAAAAGCATCGCCTCGGACCCTGAAAACCCCGACAGGTACCGCACATTCGACATCGCCGTGACGAGCAGGCCGGCGAGGTGCTCCTGCTCGAGGCGCTCCCGCAAGCGGCCGATTCGCCGGGACACCTCCATCGGCGGCAGCTCGCGCCCGCCGGCGTTCTGGCGCGCGCGTTGCGGATCAGCGATCACTTCGACGACCACTACGAATCCTCTCCCGAAAAGCCGAGTAGCCGAGAGGCGGCCATGACCGCCAGCTCGTATCCGAACCCCCCAAAACCCCCGATATACCCGTTCGCCACCGGTGCGATCACCGAGCCCTGCCTCCACCGCTCGCGCGCAAGCGGGTTCGAGAGGTGCACCTCGACGACCGGTCCGGGAAACGCGGCCAGCGCGTCGTGCAGCGACCAACCGTAATGCGACAGCGCGCCGGCGTTCACGACGATCGCTGCCACGCGCCCTTTCGCCCCGTGCACCGCCTCGACGAGTCCCGCCTCGCTCTCGGACTGGACGTGCTCGAGGGCGAGACCGAGGCGGGCGGCTTGCTTCCCGGCCCGCTCGACGTGCTCGGCGAGCGTCGCGGTGCCGTAGACGTCGGGCTCGCGCCGACCGAGGAGCGAAAGATTCGGGCCCGAGAGCAACATCACGATCGGGACGTTCACGACCTCGCTCCTTCTGCGGCAGCCGGCGCCGGCGCCTGCGTTTCGGCGAGCGCCTGTTTGACGGCGCCTTCTGGGACGTCGTGGACGACCTCAACACCGCTCGGACCGAAGAGGACGAAGGTGAGACCCCCGTTCGCCTTCTTGTCGCGCGCCATGAACTCGACCAGCCGGTCGGGGTTGGCGTCGGCGGGAAGCGAACTCGGCAACCCGAATTCCTCGACGACGGCGACGTGCCGCTTCACTACGTCGTCGTCGACGCGGCCGAGCACCCGGGCGAGGCGAGCCGAGAAGACGAGACCGATCGCGACGGCCTCGCCGTGGCGGATCGGTTCGCGATCGCCGAAGCGCTCCGCCTCAAGGGCGTGAGCGAGCGTGTGGCCGTAGTTGAGGAGACGCCTCTTGTCGCCGTCGCGCTCGTCGGCGGCGACGAACTCTGCCTTCATGCGAACGCAGGCCGCGACCTGATCGGCAAGGGCGAGGTCCTCGAGATGATCGAGTCCCAAAAGCAGGTACTTCGCCATCTCGCCGAGCCCAGATCTCCACTCGGCGTCCGGCAACGTCGCCAACAGATCGGTATCGCAGAAGACGGCGTACGGCTGCCAGTAGGCGCCGACGAGATTCTTGCCCTCGGGGAGGTTCACCCCGGTCTTGCCACCGATCGCCGCGTCAATCTGCGCTAACAGGGTCGTGGCGACGTGGACCACCGGCAGACCCCGGTGGAAGCACGCCGCCGCGAAGCCGGCGACGTCGGTCACGACGCCGCCGCCGAGCCCGACGACGAGGTCGCCGCGGTGCAATCCGGCACGGGCGAAGCCCCGACAGAGCTCGTCGATCGTCGAAAGCGACTTCGCCTGCTCTCCGAGACCGATGACGAATTCCGCCTCATCGATCCCGGGTACGACGGTCACGTTCAAGGCGGCCTGGGTGACGATCGCCGCTTTGCGGGCGTCGGGCGGGACGTGCTCGGAAAGGAGATGACGTGCGCCTGCCCCGATGATCACCGGATACATCCGCTGCGACGTCACGACGTCGACGCGCCGCTGGATGGCGCGGATCACCGCCATCACCGTCGCCTCGGGGTCGAGTTCGTCGACGTCGATGACCGACCTCGCCACCTGTTCGTAGAGCGGCCGGCGCTGCGGCTCCAAGGTGTCGAGCGCCGCCCGCGCGTCCTTTCCGAGCAGCGGGCGTTCGGGGAGGTCTTCGACGCGCCCGGCGAGCGTTGCGGTCTTCGCCCGCAACCAGACGACCTCGCCTTCCTCAGCGACCCGCTCGCGATTCTCGTCGTCCAAGACGGCTCCGCCACCGGTAGCGATCACCGACGGTTCGGAGGACGAGAGCGCTTCGTCGAACACCCGGCGCTCGATCTCCCGCAATCGCTCCTCGCCCTCACGCTGGAACAGCTCTCCGATCGACAGCTGCGCTTCGGATTCGATCAGCGTGTCGGTGTCAACGAATTTCCGGCGCAGTAGAGCGGCGAGCCGTCGGCCGGTCGAGGTCTTGCCGGCGCCCATCATCCCGACGAGGACGATGTGACGACGCCCACGGGGATCGGGAAGCTTCATCGCGTCATCCCTGCGCTTCGGGAAAGGCCGCGAGCTCACGCACTGCCGACGGCGCTTCTTTCGTCGCCGCAGCGAAGCTCGCGTGATTGCGCACGAACTCGGCGACCGAGTCGCCACCGAACTTCCGCAGCGCCTCGGAGGCGAGCACGATTGCCACCATCGTCTCGGCGACGACGCCCATCGCCGGCACGGACGTCACGTCGGTCCGCTCCTTGAACGAGACCGTCGACTCCTTGGTCTTCGTGTCGACCGTCGGGATGACCGGCCGAGAGAGCGTCGAAAGCGGCTTCATCACCGCGCGCACAACGATCAGCGCGCCGTTCGAGATCCCCCCTTCGATTCCGCCCGCACGAGAGGTCGGGCGTACATAGCGCGAGTTCGCGCGATCCCATTCGATGGCGTCGTGAGCCTCGGACCCGCGTCGCTCCGCGATCGCGAGAGCGTCGCCGATCTCGACGGCTTTCACCCCCGGGATGCTCACCACCGCCTGAGCGAGCAGACCGTCGAGGCGTCGGTCCCACTGGACGTGGCTGCCGAGACCGACCGGCACGCCGAAGGCGAGCACTTCGGCGACGCCGCCCAAAGAGTCTCCGGCCTTCGCGGTCTGCTTGATCTCGGCGACCATCGCCTCCTCGGCGCCGGAGTCAAAACAGCGCACCTCGGACGCGTCGACGGTTGCGAGGTCTTCTGGTCCGGGGCGCAGTCC
>JBAVUF010000273.1:0-2726 GCA_049696635.1 Acidimicrobiales bacterium
CGCCGTCCGGGGTCGTAGCGACGACGATCGAGACACGATCGGAGTCGGGTGCTCCGATCAACGCGACGGTCGGGACATCGAGGGCGCGGATCGCCAACGCGAGCTCGCGTAGTTCTGCGGGGTCGACGCCGTCGCGCCGGGCGACGAGAACACCCGACTGCGCTTGCGCGGCGAACGTTTTGGCCTCGTCGCGCAGCGCGGATACTCGCCGCCGGCGCAGTTCGTCCTCGAGACCGTGCTCGCGCTCGGCGAGTCGCTCGACGGCGTCCGCGACATCGAATGGCACCGTGTGCAACGTCGTGGCGGCACGGGTGAGCGTCTCTGACATCTGACGGATTTCTTCGATCGAACGCGTCCCGGTTGTCGCCTCGATGCGACGGGTGTTCGCGCCGATCGAGCTTTCCGAGAGGATGCGGAACGGTCCGATGGAACCGAGCGCGACGACGTGGGTTCCGCCACACAGCTCGAGGGACGTTGGACCCGCCTCGACCACGCGGACGGTCTCTCCATATTTCTCACCGAAGAACGCCACCGCGCCGAGATGATCCGCCTCTTCGCGCGACGTCTGGTACGTCGTCACCGCGTCGTTGTCGAGGATCTGAGCTGAGACGATCCGCTCGACCTGCTCGAGCTCGTCCTCGGTGAGCGCCGAAAAGTGGGTGAAATCGAAGCGCAGCCGGTCTGGGGCGACGAGCGAGCCCTGTTGCTTGGCGTGCTCGCCGAGAACCTGGCGCAAAGCGGCGTGCAGGAGGTGGGTGGCGGTGTGATTGCGCCGGATCGCCTCCCGACGTTCGACGTCGATCACGGCAACGGCGCGCTCGTTCTCGTGAATCGACCCTTGCGCGACGTAGCCGGTGTGCACGCTTACGCCGTCGGCGGAAGTCGTGTCGAGGACGCGCACGACGCCGCCCGGGGTGCGGATCGTCCCCGTGTCGCCAACCTGACCGCCACCCTCGGCGTAGAACGGCGTGCGGTCGAGCACGACATCGACGAGCAGAGCGCCTTCGGGAGCGCGTTCGCCGTCGACGTTCTCGAACTCCGCGGCGTCGTCTCGCGTCGCGACCGCGAGGACCTCGGCATCAGCGGCCTCCTGTCCGTAGCCGAGGAACTCTGTCGGTCCCGACTCTTGCAAGACGTCGCGCCAGCGTCCCTCGGCTCCGAAGTGCGCGAGTGCGCGGTGGGCGTCGGCCCGTCCCCGCTGACGCTGCTGGTCCATATGGGCGTCGAAATCCAGCCGGTCGACCTCGACGCCGCGCGACTTTGCCACCTCGATTGTGAGATCGATCGGGAAGCCGTACGTGTCGTGCAGCTTGAAGGCGACGTCGCCCGAAAGCGTCCTAATCCCCTCGCCCAGCTCCGCTTCGAGCAGCCGGAACCCGGCGCGCAGATTGCGGCGGAAGGCCTCTTCTTCACGGGCCACGACCGTTCGGACGAGTTCCGCGTCGCGAACGAGCCGCGGGTAGGCGTTTCCGAGCGTCGCCGAGACCGCGTCGGCGATCGAAGGCAAGATGACCTCGGTCGTGCCGAGCTGGTGCGCGCGCAGCGCGGCGCGGCGGATCATCCGGCGTAGCACGTACCCCCTTCCCTCGTTCGAAGGGACGATCCCGTCCGCGATCAGGAACGCCGCGGAGCGCGTGTGGTCGGCGAGGATCCGCAAAGCGACGTCGCTTTGATGGTCCCGACCGAGGGGGGTTTTCGTCGCCGACGCCGCTTGCTCGACGATCGGCGCGAAGACGTCGGTCGCGAACACCGACTCGACGCCCTGCAAGAGGGCGAGGATCCGCTCGAAGCCCGCCCCGGTGTCGATGTTCTTCTTCGGAAGATCCTCCATCGTCCCGTTCGCGGCGCGGTCGAACTGCATGAAGACGAGGTTCCATATCTCGCTGTAGCGATCGGAGTCGTCGCTCGCCGGACCGCCGCCCGGGCCGAAGTCCTCGCCGCGATCGAAGTAGATCTCCGAGCACGGCCCGCACGGGCCGACTTCGCCCATCTCCCAGAAGTTGTCGGCGCCCATCTTCTGGATGCGGCCTGGGGGAATCTGCGCGGTGTCCTGCCAGATCCCAGCCGCGTCCTCGTCGGTCTCGTAGATCGTGATCCAGAGCCGGTCTGGTTCGAACCCGAGCACCTCGGTGACGAACTCCCAAGCGAGCGGGATCGCCCGCTCTTTGAAGTAGTCGCCGAAGCTGAAGTTGCCGAGCATCTCGAACAATGTCGTGTGCCGCGCCGTCGTCCCGATGATCTCGATGTCGTTCGTGCGAAAGCACGGCTGAACCGTCGTCGCCCGCGGCACGGGTGGCGTCTGCTCTCCCGTGAAGTACGGCTTGAACTGCACCATGCCGGCGATCGTGAACATCACGGTGGGATCGACGGGCACGAGGCTCGCGGCGGGGAGCGCGACGTGGTCGCGTTCGACGAAAAAGCGCGTGAAGGCTTGGCGCAACTGGTCGCCGTCCATCCTCATCTGGTCACCGTGTCGGAATCCGTCCCGTCCCGTCCCTTTTTCTGACGCTCCCACCACTTCGCGAGCCGCTCCGCGATCTCGCGCTCAAAGCCGCGCTCGGACGGCTCGTAGTAGCGGCGTCCGGCGAGCTCGTCGGGCAGGTACGTCGCTTCGACGAAGCCTCGCGGATCGTCGTGAGGATACCGGTAACCGCCGCCATGGCCGAGGGCCGCCGCGCCCTGATACCCGGTCCCCCGCAGCTGTGCCGGCACCGACGCGAGCGGAC
>JBAVUF010000274.1:0-2054 GCA_049696635.1 Acidimicrobiales bacterium
GCGGCAGGGGCCGCGGCGGCAGGGGCAGTCAAACTCAGCAGGCCCCGGCGTCCGAGACCGCAACGACGGCATCCCCTCGTGCTCGTCAGCGCGCCAGAGCGTCGTCCACACCCGTCGCAGAAGTAGAGGAAGCGACAGCGCCGTCGATCCGTCGGCGGGGACGGGAGCGCAAGGGGCGTCCGGTCGGTCGCTATCTGATGTGCGTGCACGTCGCCCAGGACGCGA
The DNA here is from genome assembly GCA_049696635.1 of Acidimicrobiales bacterium. GTDB lineage: Bacteria > Actinomycetota > Acidimicrobiia > Acidimicrobiales > Bog-793 > CAVRXQ01. The sequence goes on from JBAVUF010000274.1 coordinate 226, forward strand.
CCCAGATCGCCGTGTTGGAAGGACGCTCGCTGATCGAGCTGCACGTCGCCCGGTCGGCAGACGACGCGAGCCAAATCGACGGCAACATCTACCGCGGACGGGTGAAGAACGTCCTCCCCGGCATGGAGGCCGCTTTCGTCGACATCGGCACCCCGAAGAATGCCGTCTTGTACTGGGGCGACGTCCAGATCGATCGGGGCGACGAAATCGAGCGCGAGCCCGGAACGAACCGGATCGAGCACCTTTTGCGACCCGGCCAAACGATCATCTGTCAGGTCACGAAGAATCCGATCGGCCTGAAAGGAGCCCGCTTGACCCAGGAGGTCTCCCTCCCCGGACGCTTCGTCGTCTTGGTCCCGGACTCGCCCGCCTCGGGCATCTCGAAGCGCCTCGACGACAAGGAACGACGGCGACTGCGCAAGATCCTTGACGAGATCCGCCCCGAGGGACACGGGATCATCCTCCGCACGGCGGCGGAGGGCACGTCGGCGGACGAACTCCGCCGTGACGTCGCCCAGCTCCTGAAGAAATGGGGCGAGATCGCCGACACCGCGAAGCACGTCGCGGCGCCAGCGCTTTTGTACTCCGAGCCCCACCTCGCGTTGCGGGCGATCCGCGAGGAGTTCACCGAGGACTACCGGGGCGTGGTCATCGACGACCCTGAGCTTTACGAGCTCGTCCGTGACTATGTCACCGACATCGACCCCGCCCTCGCAGATCGCGTCGAGTTCTACGACCAAGAGGCGGAGAACCTGCCGCTCTTCGAACGACACCACGTCCACGAGCAGCTGCACAAGGCGCTCGATCGGAAGGTATGGCTGCCCTCGGGCGGATCGCTGATCATCGATCGCACCGAGGCGCTCACGGTGATCGACGTCAACACGGGCAAGAACGTCGGCTCGTCGAGCCTCGAAGAGACGGTGTTCCGCAACAACGTCGAGGCGGCAGAAGAGATCGCTCGTCAGCTGCGGCTGCGGGACATTGGCGGCATCATCGTCATCGACTTCATCGACATGGAGCTCAGGGTGAACCGCCAGGAGGTGGCGGCGACGCTTCGCGACGCGCTGGCGAGGGACAAGACCCCGACCCAGGTCTTCGAGATCTCCGAGCTCGGCCTGATCGAGATGACGAGAAAGCGGGTAGGCGAGGGTCTCGTCGAGGCGCTCTCGGAGACCTGTCCGATGTGCAAAGGCCGCGGCATCATCTTCCCCGAAGACGACGAGGACTGACCAGCCCGCCAGCCGGGATTGCTCTGCGGGCCTTCGCCATACTTTGTCCTGGTCGGAAGGCTGGAATCCCGTTGTACGATGGCAGGCCTATGTACGCCGTGATCACGACCGGAGGCAAGCAGGAACGCGTCGAGGTCGGCACGCGTGTCGACGTCGAACGGCTCGGCGCGCCGGAGGGCGAGACGGTGCGGCTCGCACCGGTCCTCATCGTTGACGGCGACTCCGTGCTTGCCGAGCCCGCCGAGCTCGCCGGGACGAGCGTCGAGGCGCGCGTCGTCGGATCGGCGAAGGGTCCGAAGGTGCGCGGCTTCACCTACAAGGCGAAAGGACGCGCCCGGCGACGCTTCGGGCACCGTCAGCAGTACACGACGATCGAGGTGACGGCGATCGGCGCGAAGCCAGCGCCGCGCAAGCGTCGTGCCGCCACCGCTGAGACCGCGGAAAGCGAGTAGGAGAAACCGTGTCGAAGACCAAAGGCGGCGGCTCGACGCGCAACGGCCGTGACTCGAATGCCCAGCGCCTCGGTGTGAAGGTCTTCGACGGCACCGAAGTCAAACCCGGCAGCATCATCGTTCGCCAGCGCGGCACCCAGTTCCACCC
>JBAVUF010000275.1:0-2153 GCA_049696635.1 Acidimicrobiales bacterium
GGCGTGGGCCGGTGGTTGGTTTGTCGTCTCCGCGTCCATCGTCGGGCTCTCCCGTGGCAGGCTACGGGCGATGCCGGCCGAAGACGAGCAGGTCGCGGCCGACGCAGACGAGGCGTTCCCGCCACCGGAACCAGGAAGCCTCGCGACCGATGGGCGCAGGCGGTTCGGGCGCGGCTGGCGGATCGCGATCTCGGTCGTCGTCGTGCTCGCCGTCGCCGTCTTTGTCGCCAGCGAGTGGAGCGTCCCCTACTACTCGATCACCCCTGGTCATGCGTTCAACATCGGCACCCTGATCTCGGTGCCACGTTCTAAGTCGCACCTGCACAAGGGCGCGATCGTCCTCACCGACGTCTACCTCGACCATCTCTCGGCTCTCGGCTACCTCTATTACGAGATCCGCGACAGTTCCGAGATCGTCGGCTCTTCGGATGTCACCGGAGGACAGAGCAGGTCGACGTACGACGAGGAGGGCGTCGTCGACATGTCGAACGCCCGACAGGCGGCGACGCTCGTCGCGCTGCACACGCTCGGCTATCCGACAAAGGCGGTCGCCAACGGCTCCGTCGTCTACGCGGTCGAGCCGGGGACGACCATCGCCGAGGCTCCGAGCACCGGATCGGTGATCGTCGCCACCGACGGCACGCCGACCTTGACGGCAGACGAACTTGTTCACGCGATCGGATCGCACGCGACAGGCGCGTACGTTCCCCTCACGTTCCACGCGCTCGGCAAGACGAAGACCGAGACACGCTCGTACCGCCTCGGAGTCCTCGTCCGGTCGTCGAAAAAGACCGGCTCCGTCCTCGAATGCGAGCGCTTCGGTGATCACGAGTTGACTCCGTTGTTGGCGCACGGCAAGGAGCAGGCTTGCCTTCCCTTCGGTGTCGTGGCGAGCTATCGCAACGTCGGCGTGCCGTTCAAGGTGGCGCTCTCTTCGGGCGGCATCGTCGGGCCGTCCGCCGGGCTGTCTTTCACCCTCGGCCTCATCGAAAAGCTCGACCGCGCCGACCTCACGAACGGGATGCGAGTGGCGGCGACCGGAACGATGTCGAACGACGGTGCCGTCGGTCCCGTCGGTGGCGTCGCGGAGAAGACGCGCGCCGTGCGTGCCGCGGGGGCCGACGTCTTCTTGGTGCCGCCGTCAGGTCTGAAAGCGGCGCGCGCGAACGCCGGGACGCACCTGAAGGTGATCGCCGTCTCGTCGATCGGTCAGGCCGTTTCGGCGCTGGAGCGGCTCGGGGGCCGGCTCGAGCCCGCCGACCACGGATTTCAGTCGTAGGCTCCGTCGGAATGGAAGAACCGCAGATCTCGATTTCGTCGTCGCGCAACCCTGATCCCGACTCCATCGCCAGCCGCGAATTCCCGACGGTACGGCGTGGGTACGACCCGGCGGTCGTCAAGCGTTTCCTCTCCGACATCGCGCAACATCTCCGCTCGCAGCGCGCCCGCGAGGCCGACCTCGTATCTCGGCTCACCGACGCGGAGCACCGAGCACAGTCACCGTCTTTCGACGAGGAGACGCTCTCCGCGGCGGTCGGATCGGAGACGGCCCGCATCCTTCACGCCGCGCATGCGGCAGGAGCCGAGGTGCTGGCGAAAGCAGAATCGCGCGCCACCGAGATCGTCTCCGGGGCCGAAGCAGTAGCTCGGGAAATCCGAGGTCGCGCCGAGACCGAAGCGTCGACGATCATCGGCGACGCCCGCCAGACAGCGGCGAACGCCTTGGAAGCGGCGCGCTCCGATGGTCGCGCAATGGTCGAAGAAGCGCGCGAGGTCCGTCGCAAGATCCTCGGTGATCTCACGGAACGGCGCCGCTCACTCGCCGCACAGATCGATCAGCTGCAGGCGGGCAAGGACAGTCTGTACTCCGCGGTTGCCCACGTCGCCGATGCGATCGCCGATGTGCGCGCACGGCTCGTTGCCTCAGACGAAGAAGCGCGCGCCGCTGCGGATCTCGCGCGGCGCAGAACGGAGATCGACCACCCCGAGATCGAAAAACCAGCAGAGCCGGTACCAGAGCCGGAGGCGCTCGGCTCCGAGGACATGCCGTCTCCGGTCGCGGCGACGATCGAAAAGCCGGTTCCCAAAGAGGGTGCGACCGCTTCGCCCCCGCCACCCGCGCCGGCGGTGCGGCCGGGCGAGAACACAGAGGG
>JBAVUF010000276.1:0-5888 GCA_049696635.1 Acidimicrobiales bacterium
GCGAACAGTCGCGCCCGCGAATGGCTCACCGCGGTGCACGCCCGTGCCCGCGTCGGCGCCCACTCCCAAGTCATGGCCGGCGACGCGCTGAGTGCTGACTGGGATGCATTCGCGATCGGCGAGGTCGACCTCGCTATCGGGCATCCACCGGGCCTCGGAGCGGGTCACTGGCACATGGCGACACGCAAGCTGGGGTTGCACGATGGGCACTTCTTCGTCGACGACGATCGTCTCGTCGTATTCCATTTCGACGGTTTCGATTTCGCTCGCCCTTGGGCGCTCGCGCCCGATGCCGGCGGTGCCGACGGACCATTCCTTGCCGAAGACGACGCAACGAAATCGCTGTGCAGTTGGTATGCGGAGGTGTTGATCGAGGCTGGCGTCGAGGCTGTCGCCACCAGCGAGTATCGATGGGCGAGTCTGCCGGATGGCTTTGGGATGAACCGTCGCATCCGCCAAACGGTGCGCAACGCGGTCAACGGTGACGCCCGCGGGTTGCATTACGAGCTGCCCCCTGATCCGTTCAACCCTCAGACACTTCCCGCGTTCTACCGCTGGTTGGCGTCTGTCGAGCCCGCCAACGATCGCGCGCCGAACACGGCGCGCTTTTACTACGGGATCCACCAAGCGCGGGATGATTTGCAGCTCGAGTTCCCAGAGCTCTCGCTGGCGGACGCCGAAGCGTTCAGGCAGTGGGCTTTGACGCGCGCGCACCTCGAGTACCGCGTACCACCGGCGGTCACCGAGGATGCCTTCGAGCGCGGCGCATGGCCGCAGGTCGAACTGCCGGAGTGGGGCGCGCCGGGGTCGTTACGCGAAGGATTCCTCGTCGCCGGGTATCTGCGAGCCGAGCTTGGGATCGGCGACGCGGCTCGTCGCACGCTCGTCGCGATGCAAAGAGCGCGGATCACGAGTAGCGGGTACTCCTTTTCGCTCACGAAGAGTCGCCAGCACGACGACTCGGTAGCTGGCGGCCGGGTCTTAACGGATCTCTCGACGAATGTCGTGTGCGTGAACGCCGATCAGTTCGTCTATTTCTCGCGCTTTGTCGGCCCGGATTACTTCGACGGGCGCCACACCGTCGGGTTCTGGGCGTGGGAGACGGAGAACCCGCCGGAGCAGATGGGTGGCGTGGCGAGCTTTTTCGATGAGATCTGGGTACCGAGCGCCTACAGCGCAGACGCGATCAGCACCATTACCGACGTCCCCGTGCTCATCTTCGGCTACCCCGTCGAAGCACCGAAGGTCGACATGTCGATCGACACAGGTCGGCTCGGGATGCCGGACGGTTTCGTCTTCTTTTTCATGTTCGATTTCTTGAGCACGATCTCGCGCAAGAACCCAATGGGACTCATAGACGCCTTTGTTCGCGCGTTCGAACCGGGGGAGGGCCCGACGCTCGTGCTGAAGTCGATCAACGCCGACGAGCGGCCATTGGACGTCGTGCGGATCAAAGAGGCGATCGGGGACCGCCCCGACATCGTCTTCATCGACGCGTACTACTCCCAGGCTGAGTGCACCGCGATGGTCGCCCGCTCGAACTGCTACGTGTCGCTGCATCGCTCCGAAGGGTTCGGCCTCACACTCGCCGAGGCGATGGCGCTCGGCGTCCCGGTCGTCGCCACCGGATACTCGGGCAACCTCGACTTCATGGACGACGACAGCGCTTTCCTCGTCCCCGCCGGCAGATCGCGCGTCGGTCGTGGATCACCCCCCTATCCGCCCGACAGCATCTGGGGGGAGCCGGACCTCGACGCGGCGGCGGCGCAGATGCGGCGCGTGTACGAATCTCCAAAGGAGGCGTCTCAGCGCCTGGCGAACGCCCGCAAGCGCGTCCTCCGCGAACACGGCTACAAGGCCGCCGGGAGGTTCCTGCGGACGCGAGAAAAAGAGATCAGGCGTCTGCGGAAAGCCGGGCTTACCGGCAAGACGGCCCGACTGCTGCGCGAGGGCCAGAGGGTGCCGGACTGGGTCGGCCTGGTCCACCAGATGATCGACTACCCCGACCCCTGAATCTGGTCGGTGGACGGGTGCTCAGTCCCGCACCGGCAGTTCGTTCGCCTCGGCGCGGAATCGGAGCACGACGCGTTCTCCGATCGCCCGAAAGCCGATCGTCTGGTAAATCGCGTTCGAGGTCGGATTGGCGAGATCGGTGAAAAGGACGACGCTTCTCGCGCCACCGTCGAGCGCATCACGAGCGCACGCGTGGGTGACCGCCGACGCGAAGCCACGGCGCCGCCATCGAGGCGGCGTGTAGACAGGCCCGATCCTCGCCACCCCTGCCGCGTCGGGAGCCCGGCTCGCGAGGGAGACGACCTCGTCATCGGACTTCCACAGCCGCACGAGCCCGGCTTCGATCCTTCTGTGCACGAAGTCGCTCTGGTCACCGGTGACCCCGCCCCCGACCTCGGCGCGCATCTCGTTGAACCAGTCGAGACAGAGGTGGAAGTCGGCGCCGGAAGCCACCCGGCTTTCGCCGACCGCCGCGATCGGGGGCTCGATCAGCTGCTCGAGCCGGTAGAGCAGCATGTGCGTCTGCAGCTGGGCGCGCGCCGCATCATCCGCGAGGTAGGTCGAACAGAACGCGGCGGCGACGTCGCGCTCGGCGTTCACGCCTGGAACCTCGAATCCGTCGCGGCGGAGCTGCGCGCCGAGGGCGGCGGCCCCGGCTGAGGCAGCGGCGATGATCAGTTCGAAAGGAGGCGTGACGAGGAAGGCCCCGTCGATCGAGGAGGTGTCGTGATGCCAGCCGAATATCGGCGACCCGTCCCGGAAGCGACCGGCGATCACCGCGTCGAGGACGGTGATCGGCAGCGTGTTGCGCTCGGGTTCTGCCGACAACAAGCTGCGGGCGACGGACGCGAACTCGTTCCAGTCGTGTCCGACGTGCCATGCGTCGTGCCCGAAGCTCGGACTCATGTGTCAGGACTACCTGGCGGCGCGTTCAGCGATCGGCGATGAACGGGAACCGCCGGCGGATCTCCTTCACGTGCGCAGGATCGATCTCGGCGGAAACGGTCGTCTCCTCTGATCCCACCTGCGCCACGGTCTCTCCGAACGGGCCGTAGACGACGCTGCCGCCGACGTAGTCGAGGCCGCCGCCCGTGCCGACGCGATTCACCCCGATCACGTACGCCTGGTTCTCGATCGCCCTGGCCCGCAACAAGTCGTCCCAGTGCGACTGGCGCTGGCTCGGCCAGTTCGCGACGACCGTGTAGCAGTCGGTCGCCTCGGCGACGTTCCAGAACAGGTCGGAAAAGCGCAGGTCGTAGCAGACGAACGGGGTGAAGTGGGCCCCGTCGATTTCGAAGGAGACGACGCGATCACCCGCGGCGTAGTGCTCGGTCTCGCCGCCGTAGGAAAAGGGGTGGATTTTGTCGTAGACCACCTCTTCGCCTGCTGGGCCGGCGATCAAGAAGCGATTCGTCGGCTTCGGGAGACCGGGCACGCGGCACGAAAAAGAACCGCCGACGAAAGAACCGGTGGTCCGAGCGACCTCATGGAGGAATTCGGCGCTCGTCCCGTCGGGATCCTCGGCGATCTCGTCGGTCTGCATCGAGAACCCGCTCGGGAACATCTCGGGGAGCAGGACGATCCGGGCGCCCTCGGTCGTCGCGTCCTCGATCAAGGGTCGGAGGCGCTTGAGGTTCGCTTCGCGGTTCTCCCAAACAAGATCGCATTGGATCCCGGCGACCTTCATCGGCGTTCGCTCCTCGACTCGTCTCGGCCAAGCGTAGGGAAGCTGCCGCCATCGGAGCTTGCGCCCGGCCACTCCATCGCGTCCGTGCGACGATGAACCCATGGACGCGGTGCGCGTCGACCGGTACCTGTGGGCGATTCGTCTCTTTCCGTCGAGGACGGAATCGACCGCGACCTGCCGCTCGGGGCACGTGCGGGTGAACGGCACGCGCGCGAAGCCGGCGACCGAAGTGCGACCGGGCGACCGGATCGATGTGCGCGCCCAGGAGCGATCGCGCGTCGTCGAGGTCATCGACCCGATCTCACAACGGGTGTCGGCGAGCATCGCCGTGCTCGCCTACCGGGATCTCACACCTCCACCGCCACCAAAGCCCGACGAGCTGCCGCAAGCGGTCCGCGAGCGATCGAGCGGACGCCCGACGAAACGCGATCGACGGCTCCTCGACCGCGCCCGCCGACGTTGACGTACTTGCTTGAGAGCGCTGCGCGTGGCAGTAGCCGAGACGCGTATCAGAAAGAGCGTTGAGAGATGGCACATCGAAACGATGATGAGAACCCGGCCGTCGACGCACTGATGGCGCAGGTGCGCAGTCACGTCGCGTCGGAAAAGGCGGTGCTCGAGCGCTACCGGAACCTCGCCCGGGCGACGACGCGCGACGACATCCGATACCTGTTGACGATGATCGCCGAAGAGGAGGAGCGTCACCACGCCCGCATAGCGGAGATCACGAACGCGATCCGACGCAACTTCGGTCACCTGATCTTCGAACCCGCAGTCCCAGATCTCAGCGACCTTCCGCTTCCTTTTGATCTCGTAGAGGAAACGCGCGTGATGCTCGAAATCGAGCAGCGCGATGAAAATGACCTGCGCGTGATCGCCGGCGCGTTGTCCGGAATCGAGGGCAGCGAGGTTTGGGTGATGCTCGTCGAGACGATGATCGCCGACACCCAAAAGCACAAGGCAATCCTCGAGTTCATCCTCGATCGCGCGGCGGGCGCAGTTCCTGAGATCGCGGAGCTCTGAGCAGGCGCGCCCGATTCGTCACCGTCGCATCGTCGGGGAACAATCTCATTCATGCCTGAGACCGTTGCCCCCGGCGTCCTCGAGATCGACACGCTCCTTGGCGGATGGAAGCAGACCACCGCCGGCTTCCTCCTCCCCGGCCCGAACCCCGTCCTCGTCGAAACCGGCAGCCAGAGCTCGGTACCGGTGATTCTCGAGGCCCTGAAAGAAGTCGGTCTCGGCCCGAACGACCTCTCTGCGATCCTCGTCACCCACATCCACCTCGACCACGCTGGCGGCGTCGGCGACGTCGCCAAGGCCTTTCCTTCAGCGCTCGTCTATGTGCACGAGCGCGGCGCCCGACACCTGGTCGACCCCTCACGGCTCGTCGCGTCGGCGGGGCAGGTGTACGGCGACTTGCTCGATTCCTTGTATGGGCGCCTCGAGCCGACGCCCGAGGAGCGCGTCCATGTGCTCCACGACGGTGACACGGTCGAGATCGGCAACGGCAGGACACTGCGCGCAATCGACTCACCGGGACACGCGAAGCACCACCTCGGCTTCTTGGACTCAGAAAGCGGCCTTCTCTTCGCTGGCGACGCTGTCGGGGTGAAGTTGCCAGGTGGCGGCGCGCTCCGACCGGCAACTCCGCCGCCTGACTTCGACCTCGACCAGGCGCTCAACTCGCTGCGCCGCTTCGCCGCGGCGGCACCCTCGCGCATCGCGCTCGCGCACTACGGGATCATCCCGACGGATCCCGAGGTCCTCCTCGCTGAGGCCGCCGAGGCGCTCACCCACTGGGCCGAGGAGGCGGAGCGCGCCTACGACGCTGGCGAGGACATTGCCGACGCGCTGGCGAGACGATTCTCCGAGGATCTCTCTGGCGTCGACGCCGAACAGCGCGAACGTCTCGAGACACTGAACGGCATTCATTCGAATGCGGCGGGGCTGAAGCGCTGGCTGACCTTGAAAAGGGAACACGACGCGGGCGATCACACCCACTGAGTCCGGCGCGCAACCAGCGGGTAGTGCCGCGTCCGAGCAGGGACTAGCGGACAAACGTTGCCGTGGTATGAATATCCGGTTTCAACTTCATGGAGGTCAACGTGCGAATCCCTGCTCGCCGTCCACTCGTCGCACTCAGCACGGCGCTCGTCGCCGCCGCGTGCGCCGGTGCGCTGATCGC
>JBAVUF010000277.1:0-1682 GCA_049696635.1 Acidimicrobiales bacterium
CTCACAAGTCGCGGGAGCGCGCGGCTCGGCTCGGAGACCTCGCACGCGACCGGCCGGACCGTCCCGGCGTCGCGGCCGGTGAGCGGCTCGACGAGGACCGCCTCGACCGGTTCGGGTTTCTCTCCGCGCAGGATTGCGGCAGCGCGCTTCACTGCCTCTACGACCTTCACATATCCGGTCTCTCGGTCGAGGATGCCGCTCAACGCGTCGCGAATCTCGCCCTCTGTCGGGTTCGGTACCGACTCGAGCAGACGTTTGGTGGCAAGGATCATCGCCCCGGCGGAGTAACCCGATTGCAGCGCGCCGATGTCCACGAATGCCTGCGGGATCGGACCGAGTTCGCCCGTCACGGTGTTCAGTGACTCGAGCGTCGTCACCTCGTGGCCCTCGGCCTGCGCCGCCAAGAGGACATCGGCCGAAACGAACCTCCCGTCGACGAGCACGCCAGCCGCGCCGGTCTCTCCGCTTGACGAACCAAAACGCACACTGAAGTAGCCGAGACCTCGCAACACCCGCAGCAACGTCGTGCCGGGCTCGCATTCGACTTCCCGCCGTTCGCCGTTCACCCGCAGCGTGATCTTCATCGTCCGAGCTCCTCGAGCACCCGACCTGTGAGTACCTCGGCGAGCGCGCGTCGGTACTCGCGAGAACCGCGAAAGTCGCCAAAGCCGGCCGTTGCTTCGAGGGCCTTTCGCACTTCGGCAGCCTCGCCGTCGACCACGATTGGTCTTTCGACGACACCGGTAATCACGACTCGGTGCGTGCCGTTCGTGCGCCGTCGCCCGTAAACGGCGACGATCGGCCGATCCGCCCGCGTTCGCCCTGTTCTCTCGGACGCGGTGACGCCGCTCGGGTCAATCGTCACCGCGGTGAGGATCTCGTGTTCGATTGGGAGCCGGTCGTTGATCAGATCAGCGATAGGAACCTTCTCGCGCCCGTCGGGCCCGAGCACGACGGCAACGGCTTCGTGCAACAAGAGCGCGGCGACCACTTCGGTGTCCAGTCGTTGACCACAGACGGATCCGCCGACGGTGGCCTGCGACCGAAGCGAGCTTGGCACCTCTCTGCGGGCTGCGTCACGAAGCGCGACGGGCACGTCGGCGCGTTCGAGGAGCGACTGCAGCGTCGCGGTCGCACCGATGTGCAACGCATTCGGTTCGCGCAGCTCAATACCGCCGAGGCCGAGTGCCTGCAGATCGATGACCGCGATCGGCTTTTCGTAGTCGCGACTGTTCACTTCGGTGCCGCCACCGACCGCCACAGCATCTGATTGTTCGAGAAGGCTGAGTGCCTCCCCGAGCTCGCTCGGACGCGAATACTGCTTCACATTCCTCATCGTGGCTAGCCTGCGTCTGCGGGCCGCATCGTCACAGGGCCGAAGGTCCCTCCGTCCGCCTCAGCCCCACAGTCGTCGGGCGCGCCGCGAAAGTTCGCGATGCGCGCCCTCGAGATCGATGCCGACGAGCCGGCCGTCCTCGACGACCGGATCTCCTGCAACAAAGAGGTGTCGGACCTTCCGGTCTGGACCGAGCACGAGCGCGTCGACTGGCTCGGGGACGTCGGCGACGTCTGACATCGGCCACACTGCGAGGTCCGCCGGCGCGCCGAGCTCCAGCCGCCCGAGATGAGGTCTACCGAGACACGCCGCCCCGCCGGAGGTCGCTAGCGAGAGCGCCTCGCTC
>JBAVUF010000278.1:0-8254 GCA_049696635.1 Acidimicrobiales bacterium
GCGATCAGAAGCTCTCCGCAAGGGGGTGACGCCGACGACGAAGAAGTAATCTCAGCCTCGCCTCACCGCGTGGTCACCTGGGGAATTTCGTTGATCGACCCTGGGGAGTTCCCGAAATCGCCGGCAAGTAGTCCCTCGAGCCCTTCGTGGCGGCCGTCGATGCCGCCGTCACCCCGGCGAGGCTTCCGGGGCGAACCTTCATGACGTCATCACGATCCTGGAGCTAGGGACTGATCGCCCCCCACACATCGGCACGCCGGGCCGCGGCAAGGCTGCTATCGGGACGGGCGCGCACCCGGGATCTGGACGACCGAAGCCGCGGCTTCGAGTCCGGTTTCGATGGCCGCGTCCGGCTCAGCGTCTCGTACCCACGCCGCTAAAAACGCACCGGTGAAAGCGTCGCCGGCCCCCGTTGTGTCGACGATCGGGGCGTCGCGCGGAGCGAAGAGCCGCGGTGACGCGCCGCGCTCGATCAGGGCAACGCCGCGTGCACCCAAGGTGACGATCGACATCGGGTAATGCGAAGCCAGCACCGCTGGATCAGTCGATCCCGTGATCGCCTGCGCCTCCTCCCCATTCGCGAACAACACGTCCGCGCCCTTCGTCGTCTCGAAAAATGCCTGGGCGCCCATGCGCGCGAGCGGTGCCGCCGACGAGCAGTCGACCGAGCGCGACATCTGCGAAGCGCCGGCACGGTCGAAGATCTCGATCGCCGTCGCCCGGGTTGCCTCGTCGATGACCGCGTAGCCGGAGAGGTGGAGGTGGCCACCGGCACCGAAGAGCTCATCTGGCAGCGAACCTGTATCGAGCGACAGGTTCGCGCCGCGATCGGTGAGCATTGACCGCCGGCCGCCGGGATTCACGACCGAGACGACGGTTCCCGTGTGGCTGCCGCGAGCGACTTGGACGTACGGCGAGACCTTCTCGCGCACGAGCGCATCGACGAGTGCCTGGCCTCGGTCGTCGTCTCCGACGGCGCCGACGAGTGCAGCGGCGACACCGCCGCGGACCAAGAAGACGGCGACGTTCGACCCTGACCCGCCGGGGCCGATGGTGATCTCGGAAGCCGTGTCGCTCTCTGGTGCGAACTGCTCTTGCAAGAGAACGACGACGTCTGTCATCAGGTCGCCGACCACGACCACTGGTCGCGCCTCGTTGTTCCCGCGTCTCACCACGGCCTCGTCACCGACTTGCGAGCGCGTCGGCGACTTCGCCGGCGAGGCGTGCGTTCGCTCGGACGAGGGACCGATTCGCCCGCACGCTTTCACCCTTTGTGTACTCGGCGAAGCTCGCGAGGAGGAACGGGGTGACGTCTTTTCCATGGATCGCAGCCGCAGCGGCTCGTTCCTCCGCGTCGGCGAGCGCGTTGCGGTGGATCTCGTCTCCGAGCGCGTCGGCGTCGGGCACCGGGTTCGCGAGCACCATCGCCGTCTGCGACAGGGCCCGGTGCCCTCGATACGCGGCGGCGGCCGCCGCCGGCGAGTCGAGACGCCAGTTGAGGGGGTACCCGGTCGTGCGGACGTAGAAGCCGGGGAACGTGTCGGTTCGGTAGCCGGTGACGGGAACAGAAAGGGACTCGAGCCGTTCGAGCGTCGCGGAGATGTCGAGGATCGACTTCACGCCGGAGCACACGACGAGCGCCGGCTCTTCGTGGAGGGCGATGAGGTCGGCCGATTCGTCGTAGGTGTCGCGGGCTCGGCGGTGAACGCCGCCGATCCCTCCGGTCGCCATCACGGCGACGCCAGCGCGAGCAGCGAGGGTGATCGTCGAGGCGACCGTCGTTGCCCCGTCGATGCCTCGAGCGATCGCGAGGCCGAGGTCGCGCGTGCTCAGCTTCGCGACCGGATCCGATGAGCAGGCGAGGTGCGCGATTTCGTCGCGCGAAAGACCGACCACTGGGACGCCCTCGACGACGCCGATCGTCGCGGGGACCGCTCCCGTCTCGGCGATGATCTCCTCGAGCTCGTAGGCGACCTCGAGGTTCTCCGGACGCGGCAGTCCGTGAACGATCAGGGTCGTTTCCAGCGCGACGACGCCACGCCGCTCGTCGAGCGCAGCTCGCACGGATTCCCCGATGCGTATCGGCATTTCGAAAGAGCCGGACATGGGCGCCGAAGTGTACTGTTCGCTCGGTTTTGCGAGCGCTGGAGGCAGTCATCGAGATCGACTGGGAGCGTCTGCGCGCCGAAGCGGATCGGATGATCGAGCGCGCGTACGCGCCGTATTCGAAGTTCAAGGTCGGAGCGGCGGGCCAGGTGCCCGACGGCCGGATCTTCAGTGGCTGCAACGTCGAGAACGCGTCGTACGGAGTCACCTTGTGCGCTGAGTGTGGTCTCGTCTCCGAGTTCGTCGCCAACGGCGGCGGCGCGCTGATCGCGCTCTGCGTGAAAAATGGCTACGGCGATTACCTCACGCCGTGCGGGCGCTGCCGTCAGCTGCTCGTCGAGCACGGAACCGTCGGATTGCTCGTCGACCGGGGCCCAGGACGACCGCCACGGCTCTTGGGTGAACTCCTTCCGGATGCCTTCACGGGCGCGGACATCCCGAACGCGGCGAATGGTTCGACCTAGCGCTGTTCCTTCCCGCTTCGACGTCGTCGATCTCATTCGGCAGAAGCGGGACGGCGGGACGCTCGCCGCCGCTGAAATCGACTGGCTGATCGACGCGTACGTCCGCGGCGACATCGCTGACGAACAGATGTCGGCGCTCCTAATGGCGGTCTTCTTCCGTGGTCTGACGAGCGACGAGCTCGCGCAATGGACGGCGGCGATGATCGCATCGGGGGAGCGCATCGACCTTTCCGGGGTCTCGCGCCCGACCGTCGACAAGCACTCGACGGGAGGAGTCGGCGACAAGGTCTCGTTGATCCTCGCCCCGCTCGTCGCCGCGTGCGGCGCTGCGGTGCCCCAGCTTTCCGGACGCGGTCTCGGTCACACCGGCGGAACGCTCGACAAGCTTGAGTCGATCCCCGGCTTTCGCTCTGAACTCACCGCCGACGAGCTCGTCGCGCAGCTCGAAGAGGTCGGCTGCGCGATCTGCGCCGCAGGGGAGGAACTCGTTCCCGCCGATCGCAAGATGTACGCCCTGAGAGACGTCACAGGAACCGTCGAGTCGATTCCGCTGATCTCCGCCTCGATCATGTCGAAGAAGATCGCCGAGGGCACGAACTCGCTCGTGCTCGACGTGAAGGTCGGCACCGGGGCGTTCATGGCCGACGTCGAGCAGGCGACGCGGCTCGCAGAGACGATGGTTGGGCTCGGCAGCGCTCACGGCCTCAACGTCACCGCGTTGCTGACGGCGATGAACACACCGCTTGGCAACGCGGTCGGGAACGCGCTCGAGGTCGAAGAGTCCGTTGCGGTACTTTCCGGCAGCGGCCCAAACGACCTCATCGAGGTCACCCTCGCGCTCGCGAACGCGATGCTGACGCTTGCCGGCATCGCGGGCGTCGATCCGACGAAGGTGTTGAGCGACGGGTTCGCGCTCGACCGGTTTCTGAAGATGATTGCCGCCCAGGGAGGCGACCCGGACGCGCCGCTCCCCGTCGCCAGGCAGGCGAGGAATGTGGTGGCCGATCGAACCGGTTACCTCGCCCGCCTCGATGCACGCAGTGTCGGCGTCGCGTCGTGGCGGCTCGGCGCGGGTCGCCAGCACAAGGAGGACCCGGTCTCGGCGACGGCGGGCGTGCTCTGTCGGGCAAAGCCCGGCGACGCGGTCACCGCCGGGGACACGATCCTCGAGCTGCGCGCCGACGACGAGGATCGCTTCGCCCACGCCCTCGACGCGTTGTCGGGCGCGATCGAGATCGCCGACGAGCCCCCGGACACCGAGCCGCTCGTGCTCGGTCGTATCGGCTGACGCGCCTTCGTCCTCTCCCCGCGGCGCCGTTACGGTTGCGACATGTCGCCGAGAAACCCCGCGTATTCCGAGATCGTCGCGGCACCAAAGGTGCTGCTGCATGACCACTTGGACGGGGGCCTGCGCCCCTCGACCGTCGTCGAGCTTGCCTCGGAGTTCGGCTACCGCGGCCTTCCGACGACTGATCCAGCGGAGCTCGACCGGTACTTCGTCTCAGAGGTTCCGCGCCGGGATCTCGTCAGATATCTCGAGAGCTTCACCCACACAGTCGGAGTGATGCAGCACAAAGAAGCCCTCGAGCGTGTGGCGTTCGAATGCGTGGAAGACCTCGCTGAAGATGGCGTCGTCTACGCGGAGGTGCGTTTCGCGCCGGAGCTGCATACCGAAGCCGGCCTCGAGCTCGAGGAGGTCGTCGAGGCGGTTCTTGCCGGTTTTGACTCGGGCATGGCCGCGACGGCCGCAGTTGGCAAGCCGATCGTCGTACGCGCGTTGTTGTCCGCCATGCGCACCGCGGCGCGTTCGCTCGAAATCGCCGAACTCGCCGTGCGTTACCGAGACGTCGGCGTCTGCGGCTTCGACGTCGCGGGCGCCGAGGCGGGCTATCCCCCGACGCGCCACTTGGATGCGTTTCAGTTCGTCCAGCGGGAGAACTTCCACGCCACGTTGCACGCCGGCGAGGCATTTGGTCTGCCCTCCATCTGGGAGGCGCTGCAGTACTGCAATGCCGAGCGGCTCGGACACGGCGTGCGCATCGTCGACGACATCTCGGTTGAGAGCGACGGCTCGACACGTCTTGGGCGACTGGCGAGCTACGTGCGCGACACCCGGGTACCGCTCGAGCTCTGCCCGACTTCGAACGTGCACACCGGGGTCGTCTCCTCGATCGCCGAACACCCGATCGGACTGCTATTCAGGTTGCGCTTTCGGGTCACCGTGAACACTGACAACCGGCTGATGAGCGGTGTCACACTCTCCTCGGAGTTCGCGAAGCTTGCCGAAACCTTTGACTGGGGCTGGTCGGACCTCTCGTGGCTCACCATCAATGCGATGAAGAGCGCGTTCTATCCCTTTGACGAGCGACTCGCGTTGATCGACCAGGTCATCAAGCCCGGATTTGCTGCACTCTCCGATGGGCGGATGCGAGGCGCTGAGAGCTGATTCGTTCGATCGACTCCACCACGGGCCCGTGGGCGGCGCTCCTTCGACGTCGAAGACTGCGCCGTGTGGTGGAGGTGCGACGCAACCTAGCCGTGTGAATCAGAATGTCGTTCTCTCACAATCGGCGGTATTTTGCGTTCATGGCGACTGCTAACGAAATCGCCGGGGAAGCCCGCGCGATAGAAACCAGCCCGACTCTTCAGCCGGGCTCTCAACCCGCGCCTTTGATCGTCGCGGAGATGCTCAGGAATCTGGCTTCGCTCGTCGCTGACCTGGCTGAACGCGTTGAACAGGTCGAGCGGCGGGGGAGTTGATCCGGATCGCGCGGCGGTTCGCTAGGTCTCGACAGGAGTGCCGGCGGCCATTAACCGTCGTATAACAATCGACGAGCGTCCGCCAGGCGCACCCCGGTTGTCGGGATGTGCTGCACGAATTTGCCGTCGTGCATGAGGTGGCGCACCGACACGTCGTGAACGAGCGTCACGTAGTCGGCGACCAGGCGACGGTGGCAGCGCCACCAAAGACTTTCTGAGCACATGATCGCGAGTGCGTCCGTGCGAGCCTGCCGTACAGCGGCGAGGAGCCGGTCGATCGCCAGCACGAATTCATCACTCAACATGTAATCCGCGTATCCGCGAAAGGAAGCGTTGCGAAGTGAGACGTTCGGCGAATCAGAGAGGGGCTTGCGAAAACCGCCAAGCTGAGGCTCCCACTCGTAGTTGGTGCCACCATCGGGAAGCCATCGTTGCATCAGCTCGCGTCCAAAGTGCGGGTATCGGCGGCTGCCGGGAAAACTCCGGACGTCGACAATTCCTTCGATGCCCGCAGCGGTAACGAGGCTCAAGAACTCCTCGCCTGTGAGCGTGCCGTGACCAACGGTCACAAGTTGATCCATCGGCTCTTGCTCTCCGGGACCGGTCGACTCGGCGGCGCGATGCATGAAATTGTGACGGGGTCAGCCGACTTCTGGCCGACTCCGAGCCGTCTCGACGAATGCCCACTCAAGGTGCCTCTCATGACCTTGATCAAAGTCCGATGTGATGGGTGAAGGTCTTGGTGTTGGAGTTCACGGCGTGACCGGCGTAGTGATTCGCGGACGTGGCACGAGCAGCGCGTCGACGGCGACTGCGCCGTTCGGCCCGCAGATGAGAGGGTTCACATCAAGAGCCTCGAGAAGGTCACCGATATCTGATGCGGCTAGAGAAAGCGCCATGATTGCGTCCTCGACGGCGCGCACATCGACTGTGCGCGCGCCACGAACCCCCTCGAGTATCGGCGCGATGCGCAGCCGCGCGAGCATCCGATGAGCGGCTGACCGGTCGATCGGCGGAAGGCCCACGGCTCGATCAGCGAGCATTTCGACGAGTACTCCTCCCGCGGCGACAACGACGAGCGATCCGAGATGCGAGTCGTGCACGATGCCGATCGCAAGTTCGATTCCTTCCGGAGCGGTCGCGGAGACGAGAACCCAGGGACCGAGCCGTGCCGACAAGTCGCAGTAGGTGTCTGCTGCCTCCGCCTCCGAACGGATGTTGAGCGCAACGCCACGAAGCTCCGTCCTGTGGAGCACCTCGGGTTGCGCAGTTTTCAGAACGACGGGGAACCCGAGCGATTTGGAAGCGGCAACCGCTTCGGTTTCGTTGTGCACTGTGATCGACTTGACGGTCTTTATCCCGTAGTCGGCGAGCAGCAAAAACGCTTCTTCCGCAGTGACCGCGGTTTCACGGAATTTCGCGATTCGCTCTCGCCATCGACGTCGTCGTTCCGCGTCGGGTTTTGGCTCATCTCCTTCTGGTTGTGTTATTTCGTCGCCATCGGCACCGAGGAGGAAGCCAAGGGCGGTGATCCCGCTTCTCGATCCTTCGAGCACGGGAATCCCGTTCCGGCGAAGTTCGTCGGCAGAGTCAACGTCGATCGCGCTCGCCATGTTTGTCATCACAGCGAACGGTTTGTCGGTGGCGTGGTTGGCAGCCAGGGCAGCGGCGAGGTATGAATCGTCACCGTCGAATTCGCGAATGAAATCAACAGCTAGCGCCACCGCACCGACGGCTGGGTCGTCCGCCAACGCAAGCAGACACTCGGTGAACAGGGTCGCGGTGCTCGCTCCAGTGCCCCACACGTCGAGAGGGTTCTCGGCTCGGAGGCCCGAGTCGAGCAGCACCGAAAGACGGTCGCGGGTTTGCTCGGAGATCGTCGCGAACGGCACCTTCAGTCGTTCGGCTATGTCCGCGACGAGGACGCGTTCCGCGCCGGAGTCATGCAATGTCGCCAGGCCGGAATCCCGCGGGGCTCGCCTCGGTGAGGAGAAGAGCTCGAGAGCGTCGGCGAGCTCTTCGAGGTCTGTGACTCGCATCACGCCATACGCGTCGAACAGCGCCTCCCATGCCGCGTCGGCTCCGGCGATCGCGCCGGAGTGTGTTTCGACAAGGCGGCGCCCCTTGGTCGATGTCCCGACGGTGAGCGCGAAAACGTCGATTCCGCGGTCGGCGGCTCGCTGGAGTGCGACTCGAAGCTCAGGGGTGTCGCGCATCGTCTCCAGCACCAGGGCGACGACCCGGGTTTCATCGAGATCGAGTGCGTATTCGATGTACGACGGGGCCGAAGTGACGAGTTCTTGTCCCGACGAGACCGCGAACGAGAAGCCGAGGTGCCGGCGCGTCCGCAACATCGCGGAGAACACCGATCCCGAGTGGGTCACGAGTGCGACCGGACCGACCGGAATCGTTTCGGGCTCGAGGTAACCGGTGGCACGTATGCCGCGTGCGGCGTTGACGAAACCCATGCACCCCGCCCCGCACACGGCCATGCCGGTGTCGCGAGCCAAGCTCGCCAGGCGCTCGCGTAGCGTGGGCGATCCCGTTCGCGGGGCCTCGTAGGCGTTGCCGAAGATCACGGCTGATCGATCGCCGCGCCGCGCGGCGCGTCGGAGCTCTGCCTCGAGTGCGGCATCTGGGATGCCGAGCAACACGAGGTCGACGGGTCCGTCGATGGCGTCGAGCGTCGCTACGCACGATCGCCCGAGCAGTTCGGAGTAGTTCGGGTTGACGAGGTGCAGTTCCAAAGGCGCCGTGCTGCGGGACGCCTCGATAACCATCCGTTCGCCGAAGCTCCCCGGACGGCTGCTTGCGCCGACGATGGCGACGCGAGTGGGTTCGAGCATCGAGCGAACGGCGCCGCTCCTATCGGAAAGGGCGCCGTCGCTCACAGAAGGGACAGGTTCGAGGTGCCTCAGCGGAGC
>JBAVUF010000279.1:0-9280 GCA_049696635.1 Acidimicrobiales bacterium
GCCCGGCGCCGACCAAGACCGCGAAGCAGGCGACGATGCCGAGGGCGCCGACGAGTCCAATCTCCTCGCCGATGATGGCGAAGATGTAGTCACTCGACGAGATTGGCAACACGTCGGGCCGGGCCGCGAGGCCGAAGCCGATGCCCGTCCCGAAGAGCCCACCGCGCGCGAACGCGAGCTCGCCCTGGATCGGCTGATCGCCGATGCCATGCGGGTATGGCCATGGGTTGAGCCAGTCGGTGAAGCGCTCGTTCACCTGGGTGAGGATGTGACTGGCAAGGAAAGCGACGAGCGCGAAACCGGCGAGGCCGATCAAGACGTAGGACCAACGGCCGGTCGCCATCCAGATCATCGTCAAAAAGACGACGAAGAGAATCAGCGAGAATCCGATGTCGTCTTCCACCAAGATGATCATGAGCGCCATTACCGCGGCGATCGCGATCGGGCCAAAGGCACGCAGGTCGAGCAGCAACCGGTTGCCGATGCGACGCGTCGGCACCGTGAGCAGCTCGCGTTTGTCGATGAAATAGGAGGCAAAGAAGATCACCAATAACAGCTTCGCGATCTCGACCGGCTGGAATTCGAACGAAGCCGCGTGGACCCACAGCCTGGCGCCGTTGACCTTCAACCCGATGCCGGGCAGCAGCGGGGAGATCAAAAGCAAAAAGGCCGCCGCGAGGATGAGGTAGCGGTAGCGATCGAGGTCGCGGCTGTAGCGAACCGACGACAGCACCGCCGTGTAGATGAACAGTCCGATCAGCGTCCAGGCGAGCTGCTGGCCGGCTTGGGCCGGATCGCCGCGCTCGATGAAGACGTAACCGATCCCGTTCAGCAACAAGACGACCGGCATGATCACGGGGTCGGCGTTTGGCGCGTAGATCCGGTTCACCCCCTGGACACCGATCGCGATCAGAGCGAGGAGGACGATGAACTCGACGATGTGGTCGGGGAGCGCGCCGGTCAGCGCCAGCGACTCGAGCAGGGTCGCGAACAGCACGACGACCGCGCCGACGACGAGCAATCCCGCTTCGGTTCTGCGGCGCGATGATCGACGGCGCAGCACGGCGACGGCGCTCACGCGTCCAACGTACTGGAGAGGGGCCTTCCTCACGGTGCGGTGGCCCGCCGGTAGCGTGGGGCCGGTGACGGCAAGGCCAGAACTCGAGATCGCCGATGAAGACGCAACCGCCGAGCTCGGCGAGCCTGTCCACAAGACGCCGGACAGCTTCGGGCCGGATCGGTTCATCAACCGTGAGCTCTCCTGGCTCGACTTCGCCGACCGCGTCCTCGAGCTCGCCGATGAGAAGCATTCGCCGCTCCTTTCGCGGACGAAGTTCCTCGCCATCTTCTCCTCGGGTCTCGACGAGTTCTTCCAGGTCCGTGTCGCCGGGCTGAAGGACCAGCTCGCCGTCGGGGTGCGGGAGGCGTTCCCAGACGGACGCACGGTGCTCGAGACCTTTGCCGAGGTGCGCGAGCGCGTGAGCGAGCTCGTCGAACGTCAGAGCCGGATCTTCAACGACGAGGTCCGCCCGAAGCTCGCCGAGGCGGGCATCGTCATCGCCGATTACGCCGATCTGTCCGGTGCCGACCTGGAGACGCTGCGCCAGGTCTTCGACGACGAGATCTTCCCCGTCCTCACTCCGCTCGCCGTCGATCCCGGGCACCCCTTCCCCTATATCTCGTCGCTGTCGCTCAACCTCGCGGTGACGATCGAAGATCCCGAAAAGGGCGAGAGCCGCTTCGCGCGCATCAAGGTACCGACGCACCCCGTCTTGCCGCGATTCGTCACACTGGGCGAGGGGGACAGGCTCGTTCCGATCGAGCAGGTCATCGCCGCGAATCTCACCCACTTGTTCCCGGGCATGCGCGTCGGTTCGTGCTTCACCTTCCGCGTGACGCGCAACGCGGACTTGGAGCTCGACGACTCCGAGGACGATGACCTCCTCGAAGCCGTCGAGGTCGAACTCCGCCGTCGGCGCTTCGGCCGAGCGGTGCGACTCGAAGTCGCGGCCGACATGACGCCGGACGTCGTCTCGTTCCTCTTGTCCGAACTCGAACTATCCGAACGCGACGTCTACCGCATTTCAGGGATGTTCGACCTCACCGATCTCTGGGCGATCTCGACCTTGGACCGGCCCGACCTCTCCGAGCCGGCCTTCACACCGCGCACCCCGGCGCGACTCACCCGCGAGACCGGCGAGCCGGCGGATCTGTTCGCCGTGATCCGCGAGCACGACGTCCTCGTCCACCACCCGTATGACTCGTTCGCGTCGTCGGTCGAGGCGTTCATCTCCCAGGCGGCCGCCGACGCCGACGTTCTGGCGATCAAACAGACGCTTTATCGGACCTCGGGCGAGGCGTCATTCGTCTCCGCGCTCGCGTCCGCTGCCGAGCAGGGAAAGCAGGTCGTCGCGCTCGTCGAGTTGAAGGCGCGCTTCGACGAGAGGCGCAACATCGCCTGGGCACGACGCCTCGAGGAAGCCGGCGTCCACGTCATCTACGGCGTCGTCGGTTTGAAGACCCACTCGAAGACCTCGCTCGTCGTCCGCAGGGAAGACGACGGCATCCGTCGCTACTGCCACATCGGGACCGGGAACTACAATTCCGAGACGGCGCGCATCTACGAGGATCTCGGCCTGTTGAGCGCTGACGTGACGCTCGGCGAGGACCTCACGAACCTGTTCAACCACCTCACCGGGTTTTCGCGCGAGACGGAGACGACTTCGCTAATCCTTTCGCCGACGGGCTTTCGCCCCTGGGTGCTCGCGTCGATCGCCCGCGAGCGCGACGCTGGCGTGAACGGACGGATCAGCATCAAGGTGAACGGGCTCAGCGATCCCGAGGTGATCGACGCGCTCTACGAGGCGTCACAGACCGGTTGTCGCGTCGACCTGATCGTGCGCGGCGTTTGCTGCATCCGTCCGCAGGTGCCAGGGCTCTCGGACTTCATCACGGTGAAGTCGATCGTCGGTGAATATCTTGAGCACTCGCGCATCTACCGCTTCGGTGTCCCCGGCCGCGACGTGCTCGCGAAGACGGTCACACGCAAGACTGAGCAACCGAAGACGATGGGCAACAAAGCAACGTATTTCATCGGCTCAGCGGACCTGATGGAGCGCAACCTGGATCACCGCATCGAAGCGGTGGTGCCGGTTCGTGACGCAGACCTCTGCGCGCGCCTCGAGGACATCTTGACGCTCGATCGGCAGGATGACACGTCCTCGTGGGTGCTCGAACCGAGCGGCGACTGGCGGCGCGTCCAGCAGGTGCGCGGCATCCACGCGCAGCGACGGTTCGAGGAGCTCGCGCGTGAGCGCTCGCGACGCCGACGCGGCGCAGACGGAGCGGCCTGAACCGCTCGTGCGCATCGCGGCGCTCGACCTCGGGAGCAATTCGTTCCACATGATCGTCGTCGAGGCTCGCCTCGACGGCACCTTCCTCCCGCTCGTGCGGGAGAAAGAGACGCTGCGCCTCGGCGATCGCGTCGCGAAGACCGGCGCGCTCGGCGAGGTGGCGATGACCGAGGCGCTTGAGGTGATCAAACGCTTCATCCAGATCGCGCAGGCCTCGAAAGCCGACGAAGTGATCGCGCTCGGCACAGCGGCGATCCGCGAGGCGAGCGACGGCACCGAGTTCGTCGAACGGGTGAGGGCGGAGACGGGCATCGAGATCAAGGTCGTCGACGGGACGCGCGAAGCCGAGCTGATCTTCACGGCGGTGCGCTCGAGCGTGCTGATCGACCCGGGTCCGGCGCTCGCCGCCGATCTCGGCGGCGGGAGCCTCGAGCTGATCGTCGGTGACCGCGCCGAGATCTTCTACGCGGCCAGCGTGCCGATCGGTGTCGGACGACTCACCGCCGCGATCGAAAACGACCCGTTGAAGGACTCGGATCTCAGACGCCTTCGCCGCATCGTCGCCGAGACGCTCGATCCGGTGATCGATGAGATCGTCGCGCGAGGTCCGAAGCAGTTCATCGTCTCGTCGGGAACCTTCCTCGCACTCGTGCGCATGGCGGCGGCACGAGAGGAAGGGACGGTGCACGAGATCGTGAACCAGCTGAGCGTCGAGCGGGAGGTATTCGAGGAGCTCGCCGACGAGGTCTTCAAGTTGCGCGCCGCGGACCGGGCGAAGCTTCCCGGCTCAGATCCCCGTCGCGCCGAGCAGCTCCCCGCCGGCGCCGTCGTACTCGAGTACCTGTTGAACGAGACCGGCTTCAGCGAGTTGACGGCGAGCGAATGGGCGCTGCGCGAGGGGATCGTCCTCGACGCGATCGGTGCGCACGATCCCGTCGAGCTGCTCGGGGACCCGAGGGCGCTGCGACGCTGGTCAGTGCTCTCGCTGTGCCGGAGATCGAACTGGCGGCAGCCGCACGCCCGTCAGGTCGCGACGCTCGCGACGCAGCTGTTCGACGCGACGCGATTCCTGCACGCACGCGGCGCCGACGAGCGCGAGCTGCTCGAGTTCTCGGCCTACCTCCACGACATCGGCGAGCACATCTCGCACCAAGGCCACGACCGGCATACGGCGTATCTGATCGAGAACGGTGGCTTGCGCGGGTTCTCCCCGAGTGAGATTCGCATCCTCGCGTCGATCGGACGATTCCACATCCGCGGCACGCCGAAGCCGAGCTTCGAGGCGTTCGCCGAGCTCTCCGAGGATGACGCGGCGCGCGCCGTCGAGCTCATCGCGATCCTGCGTCTTGCCGATGCGCTCGATGCGTCGCATCGCGGTCTTGTGCGGGCGATCGAGGTTTCGCCCCTCGGACCCGCCCGCACCCTCACGATCTCGGTGCACACCCGCGCCGATGCGGGTCTCGAACTCTGGAGCGCGCGACGCAAGCAGGAGCTGTTCGAGCGGATCTTCGGCGTCGACCTTGCGGTCAGCGCCGCGGCGACTTCGGGCGCCGCGTACCAGAAAGACAGCGCGAACGATTCAGGCTTTGGCTGAGCGCCGACCGCCCTTTCCCGGCTCAGGCGGCGGGATCCGCTCGACGAAGTCGGACATCGCCTTGCGCGAGCCGCGCAGGCCGTGGCCCTTGGGCACCCGCAGCGACACGTAGGAGATCGCGCCGACCGGGATCGGCAGCCAGAAGTTCACGAGCCGCCAGCCGAGCACACCGAGCAGCGAGACGTTCTTCACGACGCCGAAGCTCGTGAGCAAAAGCGGCAGCGACGCCTCTACGAAGCCGAGTCCTCCCGGCGTGATCGGGATCACCGCGAGGACGTTCGCGATCCCGTACGCGGCGAAAAGCTCGACGGGGTTGACGTATTTGCCCAGCGCGGCGAGGAACGACCATAGCGACGCCGCATCGAGCAGCCAGTTCGAGATCGCCCAGACGAGTGCGCTGCGGCGTCGTTCCCGGTTCTGCCCGAGGCGCCGTAACGAGTCGTCGATGCGCATCAAGACCGACTCGATCTGGTCTGGCTTTACTCGCGGCAGGATGCGCTCGATGCGACGGACGAACCGCTTGGCGGCGTCTTCTCCCCGCGTGAAGGTGTAGATCAGGGCGCCGAAGCCGGCCAAAGCGATCATCCCCAACAGCGCGACGACGATGTAGATCGGATGGAATCCGGCGAACGGGATCGAGATGACGAGTGCGAGCCAGAGCATCACGTTCAGCACCACCGCGGAGCCGATGCCTTGGGTCGCCATCGTGAAGCCGGCGTCTGTTCCGGCGACACCTTCGACGGTGAGTAGGCGATAACCGAGGCCGGCCGACGCCGCGGATCCACCGGGCACCAAGTGCGCGACGGCGGTCGTCGACAAATCGATGCGGAAGATGCGAGAGATGCTCGGCCGGTGATGCGGTAGCACGGTGCGGGTAAGCAACGCGTACGCGAAGAGTGCTGCCCCTTCGAACACGATCCCGGCGATGAGCCATCCGATGTTCAGCCGCTTCAACAACGCGAGGTTGTGGCTTGCGCCGATCAGTTCGGGGACGACGAGGTACTCGATGACGAGCACGGCGACGAACAGCACGATGCCGTGGCGAAGTGGCGCGGGGACCCGGGAGCTCCAACGCCTCCAGCGCGACTGCGGTCGCGGCTGTTCGGGCGACTCCGTCGACATCTGTCCATGCTCGCACGTCGCGGCGGCGAACAGAGGCTTCGTCTACGCGACGAGGTTCGGTTCTGCCGAGTCGCGGCCGGGTTCGGAATTGCCGCGGTTGACTTGACGCCGTCGAGTTGACTTGATTGCGTGAGCGATCAGCCGGTTCAAAGCGGCGTCGAACGAAACCGGCTCGGATTCCGCCGATCTAACGAATCAGAGCGGGCGACGCAGTACCTCATCATTCGCTCGTCGGTCTATGTGCTGCTCGCCGGGATCGTCGTGGTCGTGCTCGTGCTGTTGGCTTGGCGGCTGCGCGCGACGTTGCTGCTCGTCGCGATTGGCATCTTCATCGCCGCGCTGCTCAACCCCTTCGTCCGCATGCTGGCGAGACGCGGAATGCGCCGTGGCTACGCGGTGGGGATCGTCTATCTCATCCTCGTGCTGTTGGCATTGGCCTTCGGGTACCTCGTCTTCCACCCGCTGATCACGAACGCGACCCGCTTCGCGCACGATCTGCCGAAGCTCGTGAGCCAGGCGAAAAAGGGCAAGGGCTTCGTCGGCCACGTGATCGTGAGATTGCACCTCGAGAACTGGGTACGCAAACACGTCCCGTCGCTCGAAAGCGCGCTGACGAAGCTGTCGAAGCCCGCCTTCGCCGTCGGCAAGACCGTCGTCTCTGGTGTCGCGGGTCTCGTCACGATCGCGTTCATCTCGTTCTTCGTGCTCTTGGAGGGACCCGCCAGCCTCGAGGCTGGGCTTGATTGGATGAACCCCGACCACGCGGCGCGCGTCCGGAGGATCGTCGACGCGATGGCGGGCGAGGTGACCGGGTTCATGATCGGCGACTTCGCGACATCGGTCATCGCCGGGATCGTCATCTTCGCGGCGCTCGAGATCACCGGGGTGCCGTTCGCCACCGTGTTCGCCGTGTGGGTCGGACTCGTCGACTTCCTGCCGCTCGTCGGGGGGCTGCTCGCCGGTGTGCCGACGGTGCTCGTCGCGTTCTTGCATTCCATCCCGGCGGGGATCGTGGTGGTCGTCGTGTTCCTCGTCTACCAGCAGATCGAGAACCACATCCTTTACCCGTTGATCGTCTCGCGCACCGTCCGGCTCTCGCCGTTGTGGGTGTTGCTGGCGGTGCTGATCGGGGCGGAGACCGGCAACATCTTGGGTTCGACCTTCGGTGCGATCGCCGGTGCGATCCTGGCGGTACCGGCTGCGGGGTCGATTCAGGTCGCGGCGCGCGAACTCGTCGTCGGGCGGCGGCGCGAAAAGATCGCCAGCCCGGTCGTCGAAGACCTCTCGATCTGACTCGGCGCCGCGGCGCGCTCCTCGATCAGGACCGGAGAGCCTTGTTCAGCGAATTCCACCCGCCGACCAAGACCACGCACTCGCCGTGCGCGACCTCCATGTCGAGGTCGTAGAGGGCTTGGAAGCCGTTCGGGTAGACCTTTGTGATCTGCTGCAGATTGACCGAGGTAATCGCCGCCTCCGGGAACGCCTCCGCGCACGCTGTGAGCGCGCAAGGCGCTGATACTTTCACGCGGAACGAGACGCTTGCACGCGTCTCGCGTCGCCCACAGCACTCTTCGGGGGAAAGGGAGGGATTCACCGATGGCCTCTGATTGGTACACGATCGTCATCGATGCCCACGACCCACGTGTGCTCGGCCGTTTCTGGGCCGACGCCCTCGGGTACCGGGTGATGTTCGAAGACGACGAGGAAGTCGTGATCGCGCAGGGCGAAGATGCCTACCCCGGGATCTGCTTCGTTCCTGCCGACGAGGAGAAAACCCTA
Source organism: Acidimicrobiales bacterium (assembly GCA_049696635.1). Lineage (GTDB taxonomy): Bacteria > Actinomycetota > Acidimicrobiia > Acidimicrobiales > Bog-793 > CAVRXQ01. Next base: position 7,849 of record JBAVUF010000279.1, read on the forward strand.
AAGAACCGGTTGCATATTGACCTGAATCCTGACGATCAGTACGCGGAGGTCATCCGCTTGCTCGCCCTCGGCGCACGCCGAGTCAACATCGGACAGGGGAACGTGACGTGGGTCGTGCTCGCCGACCCCGAGGGGAACGAGTTCTGCGTGCTTCGGAGGCACGAAGACCTAGTCAGCTGAGGTTCGGGTCAGGCCTGGTAACGATCCAAAAAGGCGTAGACCTCGAACAGATCGACGCCGGGGTGGGCGGAGAAGACGACCGTGTCGGTGGGGAGCCCCGAGACGAACTGGCTGCGGTCACGCGCCGATGCAACCGCGGCACCGTCCCACCTGCGCCGTTGCTCGGGTGGCGGCTCAGTGCAGCAGCGCGGATCTGGACAGCGCGAGCGCGTCCTTCTCGTCGTCTCAGAGCCGCGGAAGAACCGGGCGTGCTCGTCGGAGGTGCCGACCGTGATTGCGTCGCCGAAGTCGTCGCGGATTTCGATGTGCGTTGCGCACCAGAACGTCCCCGACGTCGTCTCGGTGTACTGGTAGTGCAGCGCGTAAGCGTCCTCGGAGTCGTAGGCCTGGCGCGCACCCCACCAGCGGCACGTCTGCTGGCCTTCGACCGTGCCGTCCAGCGCCGCCGGCAATGGGATGCCGTCATTCTCGTACGCCTTCCAGACCCGGCCGTCGCGGTCGGAACGCAGGAAGTGCACCGGGATCGCCAGATGGTGCGTGATCAGGTTCGTCATCCGGTGCGCCGCCATCTCGTAAGAGACGTAGAAGAGCTCGTTCACGTCCTCGACCGAGATGTCCTCGGTGGCTTTCGATTCGGTGAGTAGCTTCACGACGCTCACCTCCGGCGCCAAGAGCGCCCCGGCGAAGTAGTTCGCTGCGACGCGCTGACGCACGTACTCTTCGAAGTCGGTCGCGACGTTGTGTCCGAGAGCGAAGTGGCCGAGCGTCTGTGCGATCACCGAACGCGCAGAGCGCGTGCCGCCGGTCGTGTTCCGCTGCGGAACAAAGATGACGCGGCGCCGTAAATCGCAGATCGACCTCGTCGACGTCGGCAAGTCCATCACCCGCGCGATCTCGAACCCGTAGTACGAGGCGATGTCTGTCAAGAGCCGCTCGGAGACAGCACCCAGCCCGGTGTACCCCGCCGCCTGCAAGGCACTCGCAGCGGCTTTCTCGATGTCGGGGAAGTAGTTGTTCGCGTCGCGCATCTCGATGCGGACGCGCGCGTTCGCCGCACGAGCGCCCGGCCCGTCGGGCGCCCGCTCGCTCGGCGCTGACAGCGTCTTCACCCGTTCGAATAGCGCGAGGACGTGTTCGATCGCCGCGTCGTCGAGACCGGCGCTCGGACGGAGGTAAGGCAGGCGCAGGCTTTCGTAGCGGGGATCCTCCTGGACTCGAGCGAGCGCGACGCGTAGCTCAGCGCGGCGATTCG
>JBAVUF010000280.1:0-7968 GCA_049696635.1 Acidimicrobiales bacterium
ACTCTTCGGCGTACTGGCTGAGCGGCGTCGGGGCCGGCGTGCACTCGATGATCCTCAGTCCGTGCTCCGCGGCGAGCTTCAGGCGCAAGAAGAGGATCGGCAGCTCCTCGCGGAGATCACCGGTCAACGTGACGAGGACGCGTGCTCGCGTCGCGGCGTCGATCGTCGCGTGCGGGAGACCGACGACGGCGTGTGCGGGGATGCCGTCGCCCACCTGTGCGTCGACGGAATCGGTGCGCACGACGGACTTCAAAAGGCGCGCCCAGACGTACGCGTCCTCGTTCGACAATCGCGCGCCGCCGATCGCGGCGATCGACTCGGGACCGGATCGCTCGATCGTCTCGCGCAAATTCGTCGCCACCTCGTCCAGCGCGACGCGCCACGTCGTCGGCACGAACGCGTCATCGCGATGCACGAGGGGCTCGGAGAACCGGTTTTCCGAGTGGACCGCTTCGAAGCCGTAGCGGCCCTTATCGCAGAGCCACGACTGGTTCACCGGATCGGAGTCGATGCCGAGGTGTCGCACGATCTGTCCGGCGGACGACTGCGCCGCGATCCGGCAGCCGACGGCGCAGCTCGTGCACGTCGTCTCGACCTGCTCGAGGTCCCACGGTCGCGACCGAAACCGGTATGCCGGCGAGGTCAGCGCTCCGACGGGACAGATCTGGATCGTGTTCCCCGCGAAGTACGACCTGAATGGGGAGTCGGGAAACGTCGCCACCTCGACGACGTCCGCCCTGAACGCGAGGTTGATCATCGCGTCGCCCGCGATCTCTTCGGAAAACCGCGTGCAGCGCGCGCACTGGATGCAGCGCTCGCGATCCAAAAGCACGAGCGGCCCGATCTCGATCGGCTTTGCGAAGTGCCGCTTTTCCTCGAGGTAGCGGCTCTCGCCCGGTCCGTACGAGAGCGCCTGATCCTGCAGCGGGCACTCGCCCCCCTTGTCGCAGACCGGGCAGTCGAGCGGGTGGTTGACGAGCAGGAACTCGAGCACGCCGACTTGGGCCTTGCGTGCCTTTTCGGTGTCGGTGCGGATCTCCTGTCCGTCTTGGGCGGTGAAAAAGCACGCCGGCTGGAGCGAGAACCCCCTCGGGCCGGACACCTCGACGAGGCACATTCGGCACATCCCGACGGGGGCCATGCGCGGGTGGTAACAAAACCGCGGGATGTAAACCCCGTTGCGCTCGGCGACGTCGATGATCAGTTCGTTCGAGCCGGCGGCGATCTGACGACCGTCAATCGTGACATTGACGATCTGTTTCGTTTCGGTCGTCATCACGCCCCCACCGTCGCGTCGACACGGGAGAACGGGCACCCGCCGTGCTCGACGTGGTCGGCGAATTCGTCCGGGAACATCCGGATTGCCGACGCGATCGACGACGGCATCGACGGTCCGAGGACACAGATCGTCGTCTGCTGCGGCGGCCAGCTCACGCCCGGCGCGATGTTGTCGCAGATGTCCATCAAAAGCTCGACGTCGGAGCGGCGCCCGTCACCAGACTCGATCCTGCGCAGGATCTTCTCGAGCCACTGGCCGCCCTCACGACACGGCGTGCATTGGCCGCAGGACTCGCGGTGGAAAAAGCGCGTGATGCGCCACGCGGCGCGCACTACGCACGTCGCGTCGTCCATGACGACAACAGAGCCCGAGCCGAGCATCGAACCGGCCTTGCCGACCGCGTCCTGATCGAGACCGAGGTCGACGTGGTCGGGGCCGAACCACGGCGCCGAGACGCCGCCCGGGATGAAGGCCTTCAACTCGCGGCCGTCTCTGACGCCGCCGCCAAGGGTTGGGTCGTAGATGAGATCGCGAAACGTCGTCTTTGACATCTCGATCTCGTACCAACCGGGGTGCTCGACGCGCCCCGAGAGCGCGAAAACCCGCGTGCCCGCCGAGGAACCCTCGCCGAGCGCGGCGAAGGCGGCGCCGCCGTTGACGACGATCCACGGCAGCGATGAGACCGTCTCGACGTTGTTGACGACGGTCGGCTCGCCGTACAGGCCGATCGCGGCCGGAAAGTTCGGCGGTTTGATGCGCGGAAAACCGCGCTTTCCTTCGAGGCTTTCCAAAAGCGCGGTTTCTTCCCCGCAGATGTAGGCACCCGCCCCGGGGTGGATGACGACGTCGAGGCAGAACGACGTCCCGAAGATGTCTTTGCCGAGCGCGCCGTACTCGTACGCCTCGTTGCACGCGAGCTGGAGGCGCTCGAGGCCGAGCGCGAACTCCCCACGGCAGAAGATGAAGGCGCGGCTCACACCGATCGCGTACGCGGCGATCGCCGTTCCCTCGATGATCTGGTGCGGGTCGCGCTCGATTAAGAGATGGTCCTTGAACGTGGCGGGCTCGGACTCGTCGCCGTTGACGACGAGATAGGTCACATCGGCGGGCCGCACCATCGACCACTTGCGTCCGGCCGGGAACCCGGCGCCGCCACGACCGAGCAGGCTCGCCGTGTTCACCTCCTCGTGCACCTGCTCCGGCGCCATCTGCAACGCGCGCCTGAGCCCGTCGTAACCGCCCGTCGCCAGGTAACGCTCGAGGGTGTACGAATCATCCTCATGCACGCGCTTTGTGACGATGGGCTGCACGGACGTGATCATCGCGGCGAGTTCTTTTCCGAAGCGGTCGCATTTCCCGGCAGACCGACGGTGCGCTCGACGCGGCATAACACCCCGTGGCGCGGGATCTCGTCCGCGAGGCGGCCAGAGCGCAGGTCGTCAAGCAGTGCATCGAATCCTCGGGCGTCGAGCGCGCCAACGAAGCGGTGGTTCACCTGCACGCACGGCGCGAGATCACATCCCGCCAAGCACTCCGCGTCTTCGAGCGTGAACTCGCCGTCTTCGGTCGTCTGACCGGCGTGAATGCCGAGCGTCTCCTCGGCGTGCGCCAAGAGCTCGTAAGCCCCCTCGAGCATGCAGGCGATGTTCGTGCAGATCGCGATGACGTGCTTGCCGACGGGTTCGGTGAACAGCATCTCGTAGAACGTCGCGGTGCCGTAGACCTCCGTCGCGGTGACGCCGCAGAGTTCACCGATTTCCTCCATCGCTTCGCGGGTCAGATAGCCGTCCTGAGCCTGCGCGAGGTGGCAGAGCGGGATCAGCGCGGAGCGCGGCTGCGGGTACAGCGCGATCGTCGCCTCGGCTCGCTGGCGGTTCCTCGCGTCAAAGCGCGCCATCAGCGATCGACCTCGCCCAAGATCGGGTCGACCGACGACAAGATGGCGATCATGTCGGCGATGAGCCCGCCTGAGAGCATCGGCGGGACGGACTGCAGGTTGACGAAGCTCGGGGCGCGGATGTGCATCCGCATCGGGTGGTTCGTCCCGTCCGAGACGAGGTAGCAGCCGAGCTCCCCGCGTGGGGACTCAACCGCGACGTAGGTCTCCCCGGGCGGCGGCTCGATCCCGGACGTGAACAGCTTGAAGTGGTGGATGAGTGCCTCCATCGACTCATCGATGCGGGCGCGCGGCGGCGGCGTGACTTTCTTGTCCTGGGTTCGGTAGTCGCCGGACGGCATCTTGTCCAAGATCTGGCGGATGATCTTGATCGACTCGCGCACCTCGTTCAGCCGTACCGCGTATCTGTCGAAGGCGTCACCGACGGTGCCGACGACGACTTCGAATTCAACTTCGTCGTACGCGAGGTAGGGCGCCGCACGCCGCACGTCGTAGGCGACCCCGGAGCCGCGCAACACCGGGCCGGTCGCGGAAAGCGCGATCAGCGCCTCGGATCCGATGATGCCGACACCCTCCGTCCGTTCGCGGAAGATCGGCTGGCCGGTGATGAGCTCGTCGTAATCGGAAAGCCGGGCGCCGACCGTGTCGATGACGACTTCGGCGTCGTCCTCCCAGCCGTCGGGAAGGTCCGCCGCCACCCCGCCCGGGCGGATGTAGTTGTGGTTCATCCGCAGGCCGGTGACTTTTTCGAAGAACTGCAGCACGAGGTCGCGTTCGCGGAAACCGAAGATCATCATCGTCGACGCGGCGAGGTCCAACCCGTTCGTCGCCGCCCACATGACGTGGCTCGAGATCCGGTTGAGTTCGCACATCAGCATGCGGATCCATGTCGCGCGCGGCGGGATCTCCACTCGGAGGATCTTTTCCACCGCGAGCGAGTAGACGAGCTCGTTGAATAACGGCGAGAGGTAGTCCATGCGCGTGACATTCGTCGCGCCTTGGACGTAGGTGAGCGTCTCGCCGGTCTTTTCCATGCCGGTGTGGAGGTATCCGATGAGCGGCTTCGAGCGGAGCACCATCTCGCCTTGCAGCTCGACCATCATTCGCAATACGCCGTGGGTCGAAGGGTGCTGCGGGCCGACGTTGAGGATCATCGTCTCGTCGTCGCCGAAGACGGCATCGCTCGACTCCGGATCGAGCGTTTCGGGGATGCGAAGCACACCGCCGTGCTCGATGGCGCGCTCGACGACCGACGTCGCTTGGGCAGGCTGCATCTCCTGGCGCCCTTCCCAGGTCTCGGCGGAGAGGCGCCGCCCGACCGCGGAACGGATCACAGCGGGAGTCGCGACCCGATCCCGCTCGGTGTCCGTGCTCATCGCGGGCCCGGTGCCTCTTTGAACTGGACTGGCACGCGGCCGACGCCGTAGTCGCGGCGCAGGGGGTGACCCTCCCAGTCCTCGGGCATCAAAATCCGCGTCGGGTCCGGGTGCCCCGAAAAGCGGATGCCGAACATGTCGTACGCCTCGCGCTCCATGTTCTCAACGCCCGGGTAGAGGCCGAAGAGGGTCGGACACGTCAGGTCGTCGTCTGGGAGGAGCACTCGCACGCGCACCACACGCGAGGGTTCGAGCGATCGGAAGACGACGACGACCTCAAATCGGGTCGCGTCGACTCCGGCCGGAAGCGCCCTGTTCGGGTAGGTCAGGTAGTCGACCCCGCAGAGGTCAGCGCACATGACGTAACCGGCTTCGCGCAACGCCGAGGCAACCCCGATGTACTGCTCGCGAGAGGGGAAATACACCTCGTCACCGAGCGAATCGACGGAGGGGACGCTTTGCAAAGCGACGACGTCGTCGGCGACGCGATGGCGCGGCGCGGCCTCGTTCGTTGCGGCATCGGTCATCAGCGGGGCGTCCCGAGGCGCACCGGTTGCGCCTCCGGCTGGGTCCAGCCAGGGACCTCGGCAGCGAGGTCGATCGCCGCTCCCCCGCCACGCTCAGCGCGACGACGCATGATCTCTCCCGTCCGCACCTTTTCGTGCAGGGTGAGGATCGAATGGATGAGCGTCGTCGGGGACGGCGGGCAACCGGGCGTGTAGACGTCGACCGGAACGATCTCGTCAACGCCTTGCACGATTGCGTAGTTGTTGAACATCCCGCCCGTCGACGCGCAGACGCCCATCGAAATGACCCACTTCGGCTCCATCATCTGGTCGTAGATCTGGCGCAGCACCGGGGCCATCTTTTGAGAGACCCTTCCGGCAACGACCATCAGGTCCGCCTGGCGCGGCGAGGGACGGAAGACCTCCATGCCAAAACGAGCGAGGTCGTACTCGGCGGTGCCCGCCGCCATCAACTCGATCGCGCAGCACGCCAGCCCGAAGGTCGCCGGCCACATCGATTTCCGTCGTGCCCACTTCACGAATTCCTCGAGCGGACCCGTCAGCACGTTGTGGCTCAGCGATTCGAGCCCCTGCCAGGATTCGAGTTCCATCGCTACGCCGCCTCGTCGCCTTGGCGCCCAACGCGCTGAACGGTGGACGTCGTCGTCCTCTGGCTGGAGGACTGGAGGGGGCGAACCCGCTTCAGCGGGCCCCAGTCGAGTCCACCGGCGGCGACGAGATAGATAAAGGAGAAGATCACCGTCCCGGCGAAGACGATCACCTCGATGAGGCCGAACCTGCCGAGCTCGTTGTAGATGACCGCCCAGGGAAACAAAAAGATGATCTCGATATCGAAGATGACGAAGACCATTGCCACGAGGTAGAAGCGCACCGGGAAGCGCTGGGGCGGCTCGTAGGTCGGGACGATCCCGCACTCGTACGGCGACTGCTTGGCGGCGTTCGGCCGGTAGGGCGCCAACAAGCGCGACGCGGCAATCGAAAGCCCGGCAAAAAGCATCGCGAGCACGAACAGGATGAAGATCGGGAGGTAGCTGTCGAGGCTTCCCATGGTCTCTAGCCGGTTCTACCACGGCGTCCGCGATTCGTTCACATCGGAGTCCGGCGCCGCGCGATGCGAAGGCTGACGACACGGGGCTTGTAACGTCCTCCCATGGCCGACGCCTCCCGAACACGGGCACCGCGCCTCCCGGCGAGCTGCGACGTGCTGATCGTCGGTTCCGGACCCGCCGGCGCCGCGGCCGCCTACTGGCTCGCCGACGCCGGCTACGACGTCGTCGTCGTCGAAAAGAAGCACTTCCCCCGGGAGAAAACCTGTGGCGACGGGCTGACGCCGCGAGCTGTTCGCCAGCTCGAGGACATGGGTCTTGCCGACATGCTGTCGGGTCACCACCGCTTCGAGGGTCTGCGCGCCCTCGCCTACGGCAGGGAGCTCAATCTGCGGTGGCCATCTCACGCCGGTTTCGGGCGGCACGGCTACGTCATCACCCGCTTCGATCTCGACGCGCTCGTCTCTTCGCGCGCCGAAAAAGCGGGTGCGCTCGTCGTCGAGGGTTGTGAAGCGCTCGTCCCCCTCGGACCCGACGCCGATTCCGGCGGTCCGGCGATCGGCGCGCTGGTCCGCGATGCAGACGCCAACGAGCAAGCAGAGATCGCCGCGCGGGTCCTCATCGTCGCCGACGGCGCGAACTCGCGCTTTGGGCGCGCGCTGGGCACCGTGAGGGACAGGGCGGTACCACAGGGGATGGCGCTGCGCGGCTACTACGCCTCCCCGCGAAACGCCGAGCACTGGATCGAATCGCACCTCGATCTGCGCGACCCCGACGGCGGATCGATCCCCGGCTACGGATGGATCTTCCCCCTCGGCGACGGACGGGTGAACGTCGGAGTCGGCGTTTTGTCGACCGAGAAGCGCCTGAGAGGACTGAACACCACCAGGCTCATGGAGGCATTCGTCGAGATGGCACCCGCGTCGTGGGGACTCGACGCGAAGAGTGCGCTGAGTGAGCCAACGGGAGGTCGGTTGCCGATGGGGCTCTCCGTTGGTCCGCGTCACGGGCCCGACTACGTGCTGTGCGGCGACGCCTCGGGGTCGATCAACCCCTTCAACGGCGAAGGGATCTCCTACGGCTACGAGACCGGCCGGATCGCCGCCGCCTTCGTTGCCGAGGCCATTGCATCGAACGATCTACGCGTCCTCGAGTCCTACGAACGGAAGCTTCAGGAGAACTACGGCCTCTACTACAAAGCGGCGAGCGCCTCGATGCGCTTCCTCGGCCAGCCCGACGTGATGCGCATCCTCGTCACCACGGGCATGCATTCGCGCTCGCTGATGGAGTGGCTTTTGCGGATCATGTCGAACCAGCTGCGAGCAGACGAATTCGCACCCGCTGAGATCGCCTACCGCGCGATCGAACAGATCGCGACGAAAGCGGCGTAGGAACTAGGCGCTCTTCGCGACGAGGGTCGCTGCCGCTTCCGCCGCGGCGATCGTCTCGTCGATGTCGCTCGGTTCATGGGCGAGCGAACAGAAGGCGACTTCGTACGGACTCGGCGCGAGAGCGATCCCGGAGTCGAGCATGGCGTGGAAAAAGGGCGTGTAGCGGCCGTTCGCGCCGGCGCGAGCCGCTTCGCCGTAGTCGCGCACCGGCGCGTCGGCGAAGAAGACTGAAAACAACGTCGACACCACCGGGACCTGGACGGAAAGACCTGCGGAACGCAGGGCTCCGTCGACTCCGTCCGCGAGGCGCCGCACGCAGTTCGTGAGCTCGACGTACACGGTGTCGGTGAGCAGCTCCAAGACAGCGAGTCCGGCGGCGGTCGCGACGGGATTCCCAGAAAGCGTCCCCGCTTGGTAGACGGGACCGTCGGGGGCGAGCTGCTCCATCACAT
>JBAVUF010000281.1:0-3712 GCA_049696635.1 Acidimicrobiales bacterium
TGATCGGTGAGGTGGATGACCGTCACGTCGGCGTGACGTGCGAGAGCCCCGGCGACGAGGCGGGTCACGTCGACCGCTTCGCTCGGCTTTTCGCCCCAGTGCGCCGTGACGATTGCAACGGCCGGTCTCTGGCGCCGTGGCCGCTGCGCGATGCCGGTGACGATCGGCCGGTCAGGCGTGTTCTTCACGCTCGTCGATGCGGTCTTCGAGGTGGCGGGCGAGGTCCAACAGATCGGTGCGGACAGCTTCCAAGAGGTCGCGCTCGTCGCGGAACGACACGTCGTCCAGACGGCGGGCGATGTAGTCGATCGACTGCGCGAGCGCCGCTCGGTAGGCGTGCTCCTCGCCGAGGTAGTCGCTCAGGGCCACGTTGACGATCTTGTACAAGAGGCGGTGGACGATCGTCTTCGGACCCCACCGGCGACCGCGGAAGGTGAGCGCGTCCGACATGTCCCAGTGGGCGTGCAGGTGGTCGATGCTCTCGATGAGGAACGCCGGCTCCCGGTTCTGGTGGCCGGGGAGGCTTTCGACGCTCGCCTGTGGCGTCCAGGTCCGCGGGTAGCGCTCACGCCCTTCGGCGACGACCGCCCTTATGCGCTCGACGATTTGGGCGGAGTCAACACCGTCGTCGTGAGGTACGTCTCCCACCGCGCGTCCTCCTGTGCGTTCGAGATCGGGCACCAGTCTCTCCATTTGCTGAGCAGCGGGTTGTGGTACGGATCGCCCGCCGCGATCATCTCGCCCCAGCGGTCGAGGATCATCCGCACGGCGATTGCTTCTTCGATGTGGCCCCGCGTGCGTGACTCGTGATGGACGAGTTCGCAGAGCGGCGAGTAGACGACGAGATAGCCCTGGGCGCGCAGGCTCAGGCAGTAGTGGACGTCATTGAAGCTCGCCGGCAGGGTCTCGTCGAAGCCCCCGAGGGACTCGAACAGCTCCCGCGGCGTCATCATGCACGCCCCCGTGACCGCGGTTGCGTCGCGCGTCGTAATAGCCGTGCCGAGATAGCCGGGCTTGTCCCCCGGCAGACCTCGCATCACGTGCGCCGCGAGCCCGCCGAGGCCAACGACGACGCCGGCGTGCTGGATAGAGCCGTCGGGATACAAGAGCCTGGCCCCGACCGCGCCGACCTCGGGGCGGATGGCGTGGCCGACGAGCGCGTCGAGCCAGCGAGGTTTTCTCGCTTCGATGTCATTGTTCAAAAAGAGCAGCATTTCGCCGCCGCACTCGCGCACCGCCTGGTTGTTGATCGCCGACCAGTTGAACGGCCCGGGCGCGTCGATGACCTTCACCCCGGGCTGCTCCAACAGTCGGTCGATGAGCGCGAAGGTCTCTGGAAGCTCGCTGTCGTTGTCGACTAGGACCAGCTCGAAGCGGGAGTACCCCGGGTTCGCGCGGATCGACGCGACGCATGTCGCGAGCAACCCGGGCTCGTCTCGGAAGGGGATCACGATGCTGACGAGCGGTGACTTCGTGACCGGATGGCGGACGTTCCGAGCGCCGCGCACCGGAGCCTCTTCGATGATCGCCGAAGGTTCGCCGCGACGTTTCAGCGCGTCCGCGACCGCCCGCGCCGACCCGGGTCCTTCTGAGTACCGGTTGTGCGGGGCGCCGTCGCTCCGGCGGTGATAAGCGATGCGGGGGACGTGCACGATGCGCCGCGCCCGCTCGGTCATGCGCAGCGCCAGGTCGTGTTCTGCCGCGAGGCCAAAACCGGCGCGAAAGCCGCCGAGATCCTTGACTAGCGCACGACGGTACGCGACCGAACGGCCCAGATAATCGGTACTCAAGAGGAAATCCGGTGACCACGCCGGCTTGAGTATCGGCGAGGATCGCTCGCCTTCTTGGTCGATGCGATCCTCGTCCGTGTAGACGACGTCGATGTCGTCGCCGGCGAAGAGTGCTTCTTCGATCACGCCGAACGAGTCCGGCGCGAGCGCATCACGCACGCCGAGCACCATCACGAACTCGCCCTCAGCGGTCTCGATCGCGGCGTTGAGTGCGGCTTCACGCGAATCGTGCGCGCCGACGCTGCGGACGCGGCGATCGCTTTGCATGATCGACGTGAGCACCGCGGCGCGCACGACGTCGCGCCCGTGATCGGCGACGATCAGCTCCCAGTTCGGCATCGTCTGGTCGAACACCGACCCTGCGCTCTGGGTCAGCGACGCGTCGGATCCCTCGGGTGCGTACGTGATCGCGGAGATGAGCGGGATGCGAAAGCGGGGGCGACGCGTCCGTGGGCTGCGCCGGGGTGGCGGCAAAAGGATCGGTTCGCCGCGTCGTCGGAGCCAGTGGTGGTAGGCGAGCAGGTCTTCCGACGCGTCGAGGGGGTAGCGACCGTTGTTCGGCCCGTGGCCGAGCGGGTTCGACGCCTCGGTGTCGGGCGGGCGCTCGGGCGCCGGCACCCTGGAAAGCTCGTTTTCAGCCCATTCGATCGCCGACACGAGGCGAGCGCGCTCGTGCGGATTCGAATGTGTGCGGTCTTCCGTCGTCATGAGGTCTTGGGCCGACCGCCACGCATCCGCACGGACGGGCCGCAGGAAGTGTAGGACGGTATCTGCGACCATGGAGTCTTACGAGGACGCGTCGCGACCTGGCACATCGCGGATCGGTGAGAGGGCGACAGTGGCAGAACTGAGCATCGCCGAGAGCGGCCCACAGCTCGTCGGTCGGCGAGTGCTGCTGCGGCCGCTGCACGCCGACGACTACCGGGCATGGCACGCCGTCCGGACGCGATCGCGCGACTGGCTCATCCACTGGGAGCCCCGCCCGGCGGGGACGTCCTTCCCCCCGGAGGACCGCTCCACCTTCACCGCCCGCTGCGCGATGCGCGAACGAGACCGGCAGCTCGGCACGGCGTACGGCTTCGGGATCTTCGTCGAAGGGGAGTTCGCAGGCGAGATCAACCTCTCGGGGATCTCAAGGGGCGCGTCACAGTCCGCCACGCTCGGTTACTGGATCGACGAGCAGCAGGCTGGTCACGGCTACATGCCCGAGTCGTGTGTGCTCGTCTTCGGTTTCGCGTTTGAAGAGCTTGGGTTGCATCGCATTCAGGTGTCGATCATCCCGCGCAACGTGAAGAGCCGACGCGTCGTCGAAAAGCTCGGGCTGAGAAAAGAGGGCATCGCCCAGGGATATCTCGAGATCGACGGCGTGTGGGAGGACCACATCTGCTACGCGATCACCGCCGAAGAGTGGCGCGCACGACGGGCGCGCTATTTCGGCGAATGGATCGACTGAGAATCGCGTCGCATTCGGTTCACGGCCGGCCCGCGCCGACGAAGCCGTAGTAGTACATCGGCGAGTACGAGACGGTCTCTCCCGTCTCGGGTGCCTGGATGATCGTCTCCGACCCGTATGGTCCCGAGCCCACGTACATCGCGACGTGCGTGACTGGGTCGGGTCCGTCATTGGGGAAGGAATAAAAGAGGAGATCCCCGGGCTCGATCTGCGAGAGCGCTATCGACTGTGACTCGCGGTACTGGTACCAGGCGCTGTGGGTGAGGGTCACTCCCGCCGTTGACCAGGCGACCATCGTCAGGCCTGAGCAGTCGAAGCCCGTCAGCCCCGCGCCGCCCCACACGTAGGGCACGCCGAGGAACTTCTCCGCTGTGGCGACGGCGAGGTCTCCTTGGGGCGTCGATCCCGCCTGCGCGAGTGGCGGGTGTCCGCTCTCGCTCGCGAGCGCTGCCTGCGCCTGTGCCTGCTC
>JBAVUF010000282.1:0-4488 GCA_049696635.1 Acidimicrobiales bacterium
ACCGTCGCACCCCTGGGCGGCGAGCATGCCGGAGTCGGGATCGGGGGTCCCGTCGGCGCCGACGAGCCCCTTGAACACCACCCGTGCGGTCGCGATCCCGTCGACTGAACCGGCTGCCGCGTCGAGCTCCAGCGTCACTTTCCTTCTCCTTCGTCATTCGCGAATCGAGGATCGTGCTCGACAGCACGCGCAAGCGTCCAACAGAGATCCGAAAGGCGATTGAGATACGCCGGTGCAGAACTCGCCTCTTTCAGCTCGACCGGGACGAGTCGCCGTTCAGCGCGACGGACGACGGTCCGGGCGACCTCGAGCGCGGCGGATCCGGCGTCTTCTCCGGGGACGGTGAAGTCGCTAATCGCCTCGGTCGCCGACGAGTGCGCGTCGATGAGCCCCTCGAGGTGCTCGACCATCGCCGCCGTGACCTCGGTCACGCCGGGCTCGAAGCGGCGCAGCTGGCCCGGGTCCGTCGCGACCTCGGCCATCACCACCCATAGGTCGCGCTCCACTTCCAAGAGCACCATCGCGATCCCTGCGTGCTCGACGCACCGCGCGCGCGCCACGCCGAGCGCCGCCTGGGCTTCGTCGATCGTCCCGAGCGCCTCGATGCGCGTGCTGTCCTTTCCGACGCGACCGCCGGCGCGCAGCGCTGTTGTCCCGTCGTCTCCGCGTCGCGTGTAGATCTTCACGCTGCCGCCCCGAGAAGTGGAACGATTAGCTCGTCTTTCGTAAGCGAGCCGTGCCGGCCGATGAGGCGCGCGTCGCCAGGGTCGGCGGGATCGATAATCGCGACGGGCGCGCGTGCCATCAGCGCGACGTCTCCGAGGCGCCGCCTGAACGCATCCGGGAGGGGTCCGCCGAAGATCCCGGCGTCGACGAGCTCATCGAGCGTTTCCACCCAGCACGCCTCGCCAAAGCGTTCTTTCGCTCGAGTCGCGACGCGCCCGATCGCGCCCGGCCGCGCGTGCAGCCACCGAAAGCGACCCTCGCCTGAGATCGCTTCGACGTCGACCATCACTTCTTCGTCAATCCTGAGGGGTGGGGCCGTCACCTCGACCTGCCCGTGATCGGCGCTGATGACGAGCGCCGAGCCTTTGGGTAGCCGGTCAACAATTTCGGCAATGAATTGGTCGGTCGCGTGGACCTCGGCTTCGTAATACGCGCCAAGGCCGGTCATGTGCGCGATCGCGTCGATCCCGTCGTAGTACGCGTAGACGAACGGCGCGCGACGCCGAAGCGCCTCTTCGATGAGAACCGGCAGCGACGACGGAAGTCGGTAGCCGATCAGGTCGACCCCGAACAAGTGTGCCTCCGTGAAACCGGTATGCGCGAACTCAGCTTTCGAGATGACAGGGACTCGCTGACCGAGAAACGGCGGGAGCCGCTGAAAGGCACGCGGCCGCACTTCGCTGCGCGCATCGCCGGACGGCGTCGTCCACCGCAGGACGTTCAATACCTCTCCACCGACCCGCAGGCGATACCCGACGACACCATGCTCGGCCGGCGTGTGCCCGGTGACGATCGACGTCAAGGCGGCGGCGGTCGTCGTCGGGGCGACCGAAGTCAGCGTGGAGTGGGCCATCCCAGTCATTGTTGGCGCGATCGTGGAGCGGCTGGCGAGCTGTTCGGCCCCGAGGCCGTCGAGGATCAGCAGCACGACGTTGGACGCATCGGCCACACTCGGAGGGACCCAATCGGGGACGGCGTCACGCTCCTTCAACTCCTGAAGACGCATGAGCACCGGCACTAGCTCGGTGATGCAGCGTCCGCCGTAGTCGGGAACGAGAAAGGCCTCGTCGCTGTCAAGTGGGGAAACGGTGACGACGGCGGCGTCATCCCCGGTCGAGTCACCCACAAAATGAGCATAGGGGCAGGTCGCGGCGGGTCCTACGATGTGCCCGTGCGCGTCTCCACACGCGGGGACTACGCCTGTCGGGCGTTGCTGTCGCTCGCGCTCCACGACGACGGTGACACGCCGACCTCGGTTCGCGATGTCGCCGACCGGACCGGTCTTCCCCAGCCGTACCTCGAACAGATCCTCCTCGCGCTGAAAGGCGCCGGACTCGTGCGCTCGAAGCGCGGCGTCGGTGGCGGCTACGTTCTCGCCCGGCCCCCGAAGGAGATCACCCTCGGAGAGATCGTCTCCGCGGTCGACGGTCCGATCTCGGTCGGTTCGTTCGGTCGCGCGCACGAGAACGGCGCCTGCGAGCACGAGGGCCAGTGCGTACTTCTCGATGTCTGGGAGGACCTCTCCGGCACGATGCGCAAACACCTCGATTCGTACGTGCTTTCCGAGATGGTTGCGCGTGCCCGTTCAGGAAAAATCCCGGACCCACGATGAGCGTGCGATGCGCGCTGCCGGATCGGTGAAATCCGACGGCGCGCATCGACCCGTCGACTATCCCTTGCGGATGCTCACCTTGCTCAGCGCGTGAACGTTGCCCGGCGTGACCACCAACACGTGTGCGCTCACGAATCGGTAACCGCTGAAGTCGCGCACGATCGCTCTCCCGTACGACGTCAGCAGCAGCTGGATGCGGCGGGTCTTGCCGGCCGGGATCGCCATCTTCCGCAAGGCGATGTTGCCGCGACTGACGTGACCCGTTGTCCGCGAGCGGACGACGACTTGCAACCATGCCCGCACATGGCACGCCGCGAACTTGTCGCAGTGCCACGTGAACAGGACGCCGCTCAATCCGACCGTGTTGCCGCTCCCGGCGACGTGCACGGGTGACGCGTAGGTGAACTGGGAGAACGAGCCCGCCGCCGAGCTGCCGCCGGCATTCGTCACCGAGATCTGCACGGAGAGGTGGAACGCCGGGGTGACGGCGCGCACGAGCGTCGGAGAGATGTAAGTCACCGACGTCGCGCGAACACGCCCGAAGTAGACCTCGCTGCCCGGGAAAAAGCCGCTCCCGGCGATCGTCTCCGTGCGGGCGAGCTCGCCGATTCGCGGCGAGATGCGCGACACCACCGGCACCGAAGGCAAGTAGACGTCAACCAAGCCATCCGTCTCACCGGACGAATCCTTGTAGGTGCCGACCATCGAGCAACCCCCGTCCGTCGTGCACGTGACATCGCTCGCATCCGCGTGCTGTTCGGTTTCCGCGTCCGTGCCGGCATTCGCCGGTTGGGGGGCGATGGTGCTCGACCAGGTGGTCCCGATCAGGTTGTCGGCCAACGCGAAGCGGAACCCCGGAGCGGTCGAGTCGGTGAAATATCCGACCGCAGAGCAGGCGGCCACCGACGGACAGGCGACGGATTCGAGTTCTGAGGCCGCGAACGCGTTTGCGTCACTCGCCGCGCCCGCGGGCTCCGGCGCAGCAGAAGCGGCAAACGAGGATCCCGAGCCAGAGTCGATGAGTCCGTAGGCGATGCCGTTCGCGTCGTCGTAGCCGCCGACCGCGACACAGTCGGTCGTCGTTGCACAAGAGACCGAGAGCAGGTTCGCGAGTCCGTGTGTATCGGTGTCGGTACCCGCTCCGACACCGGATGCGTTCGTTGATGGCTCGGGGGCGGCGGACGCGGACCACGCGCTATTGGCGAGCGAGTCGATCAAGCCGTACCGCACGTGGTTCGTATCGTTGTAGTTCCCGACCGCGACGCAAGTCCCGGCGACCGGGCAGGCGACCGCATTGAACGTCGCGCGTCCCCCGCCGGTGGTGGTGTATCCGGGACCCGTCCCGAGCGGATTCGTTGCCGGCTCGGTCACGGCGGTCGGGACCCAAGCTCCGTTCGACAGCTGCTCCGCGAGCGCGAGGGTGTTCGTGTCTGCGTCGGTGTAGGTCCCAACCGCGACGCAGCTCGTCGTGCTCGGGCAGTCGACGGCGGTGAGATTCGCCGAACCCGCACCACTCGTCGAGTTCGCCGCCGCCGCCGCCACCGGGTCAGAAGACGGTTCGGGCGCGGCAACGGCGCTCCACGTGCCCGAGGCGTACGTCTCGACCAGTCCGAACGTGTTGCCGTCAGCATCTTCATAGGTGCCGACAGCGGTGCAGCTCGTCGCCGTCGGACACGAAATTGCCTCGAGGTTCGCGGCCTGCTTGCCCGATGCGTCCGTCCCGGGCGCGGTTCCAAACCCGTTCGTCGACGGCTCAGGCGCGGCGGACGCCGACCACGCGCCGTTGGCGAGCGAGTCGATCAAGCCGTAGTTTTCGCCGTTCGAGTCTTGGTACTGGCCGACGGCGAAGCACGTGCCATCGGCCGGACATGCGACGGCGGAGAGGCTCGCGACCTGATGCCCGTCAGCGTCGGTGCCAGGACCGACGCCGGCGGTGTTCGTCCCCGGCTCGGGCGCGGCCGTCGCCGTCCAGCTTCCCGAACTCAACGTGTCGATGAGGCCATCGGTTTGACTGGCGCCACCCGAGTCGGCGTAGGAGCCGACGGCGACACAAAACGTCGTCAATGCGCAGGCAACGCCGTCTTCGACGACGGTCGGATCCGTTGCCGGGCCGTGCCCTGACGCATTCGCGGCGGGAAGCGGTATTTCAC
>JBAVUF010000283.1:0-3251 GCA_049696635.1 Acidimicrobiales bacterium
CGGTGCGCCGATGCTGGCGCCGGCGCTGTCAGATGTGACGTAGATGATGGAGACCGAACCACGAGAGCGCTGTGTTTTCTGCGCCATCGTCGGCGGCACAGCGCCCGCCGAGGTGATCGCCGAGACCGACTCCGTCGTCGCCTTCCGAGACATCGCTCCGGTCGCGCCGACCCACGTGCTCGTCGTCCCGCGTCGCCACATCGACGACGCGGCCTCGCTCACCGCCGCGGACGCGGACGTCATCGCGTCGTTGTTCACCCTCGCGAAGTCGGTCGCCGACCGTGACGATGTGCTTCGAAGCGGCTATCGGCTCGTGTTGAACGTCGGTCGGCACGCGCAGAATTCGATCCCCCACCTCCACCTCCACGTTCTCGGCGGTCGCCAGATGACCTGGCCGCCAGGTTGACACTCATGCGGCGCCGATTGACGGCTCTACAGAGTGCTTGAAAAGCGCGCTGCACTGGTACCCTCGAACCGGTCACGGTGTCCACGACGCAGCTGAAAATCCACGTCCCCGGGAACGAGCTCATGGTCGGCCTTCTCGGCGAACGCGATGAGTTCCTCCTGCTCGTCGAGCGCGAGTTCGACGACACGACGATCCACGTGCGCGGCAACGAGATCACGATCGACGGGCCGGACGCCGACCGCGTCGCGCTGATCTTCGACGAGCTCGTCACGCAGCTCGAATCCGGTCAGGGCATCGACGCCGCCCACGTCGGAAGGACGATCGAGATGGTGAAAGCGGACGTCCGGCCCTCGGAGGTGTTCGCGACCGAGCTCGCCCGCGGTGTCAGCGGCCGCCCCGTGCGACCGATGACGCCCGGCCAGCGCCGCTACGTCGACGCGATCGCGAACTCGACCATCACCTTCGGCATCGGGCCGGCCGGGACCGGGAAGTCGTATCTCGCCGTCGCCGCCGCGGTACAGGCATTGCAGTCGAAACAGGTGCACCGGATCATCCTCGCAAGGCCCGCCGTCGAGGCCGGCGAGCGGCTCGGTTTCCTGCCGGGCGACTTGATGGCCAAGGTCGACCCGTACCTCCGCCCGCTGTACGACGCGCTCTACGACATGTTGGAACCCGAGGGTACGCAGCGACTCTTGGAGCGCGGCACGATCGAGGTGGCGCCGCTCGCTTTCATGCGCGGTCGGACGCTGAACGCGAGCTTCGTCATCTTGGACGAGGCGCAGAACACGACGCCCGAACAGATGAAGATGTTCCTCACCCGCATCGGATTCGGGACGAAGGCCGTCGTCACGGGTGACGTGACCCAGATCGACGTCGCAGAGGGTCGATCCGGTCTCGTCGGCCTCGAAGAGATCCTCGGCACGATCGAAGGCGTCGGCTTCATCCGCTTGAACGAGTCCGATGTCGTCCGCAATCGAATCGTGCGCGACATCGTCTCCGCGTACGAACGCGTCGATCACGCCAACGACCGGCGCTAAAGACGATGCCGGTCGAGGTGTTCGTCGCGAACGAGCAGTCCGCGCAAAGCGTCGATTGCGACCGCTGGGCGCGGCTCGCTCAAGCGGCGCTGAGCGAAGAGGGCGTCCGTGGCGACGCTGAGTTGTCGGTGCTCTTCGTCGACGCGCAGACGATCGCGGCGTTGAACGAAAGATTCTTGGGACGTGAAGGCCCGACCGACGTCTTGGCGTTCCCGATCGATGAAGAGGACCCGCCCATCGGTCGGGCTCCGGACAACGGCGGTTCGGGTCCCGGATGGGAGCCGCCCGAGCCGGGGAGCCTGCCGAGCCTGATCGGCGACGTCGTCATCTGCCCCCAGGTCGCCTTCGAGAACGCGCCCCGTCACGCCGGCAGCTACGACGACGAGGTGGCGTTGCTCTTGGTCCACGGGATCCTCCACCTGCTCGGCATGGATCACGAGGACGAGAAGGAAGCCCAAGAGATGGAAGCGCGCGAACAAGAGCTCCTCGACCAGCTGTACCGCGGGACGAAAAGATGACCTTCGCCGCCTCGTTCGGCGGCGGTGACGGCGCGCTCATCGCCACGGTGATCGTGCTCATCGCGCTCTCCGCCATCTTGGCGCTCGCCGAGACGAGCCTCGTCCGCACGAGCCAGGCACGCGCCCGCTCTCTCGTCGAGAACAAGCGCCACGGCGCACGATCGCTGCTCCGCCTGGTCGAACAGCCCGAACGCTTCCTGGCGCCGCTGCTGCTGATCGTCTTGATCTGCCAGCTCGTCACCGCGACCCTCGTCGGCGTCGTCGCGTCGCATCTGTTCGGGGCGTTGGGTGTGGCGATCGGGACGGTCTTCGAGGTCGTCGTGATCTTCGTTCTCGCCGAGGCGATCCCCAAGCAATGGGCGGTACGCCACCCCGACCGGGCGGCGCTGTTCGCCGCACCGCTCGTCACCGCGGTGATCCGCTTCCCGCCTGTCCGCGTCGTCGCCTCGGCACTCATCGGGCTGTCGCACCTCGTCACGGGCAAACACGGGGGCGAGGAGGAGCCGGACGTCACCGAAGACGAGCTGCTCGCGATGGCCGATGTCGCCGCCGCCGAGGACGTGATCGAAGACGAAGAGCGCGAACTCATCTCTTCGATCATCGACTTCGGCGACACGATCGTGCGCGAGGTGATGGCGCCGCGACCCGACGTCGTGGCGGTGGAGGCGAACTCTCCCGCCTCCGAGGTTCTCGAGGTTGCGATGTCGGCCGGACTGAGCCGCATTCCGGTGTATGCGGGCTCGCTCGACGACGTCGTCGGCATCGCGTACACCCTCGACGTCGTGCGTGCGGTACGTGAGGGCGGCGAGGACCATCTCGTGTCGACGTTCGCCCGTCCGGCGCACTACGTGCCTGAGACAAAGCGCGTCGCGCCGCTGTTACGCGAAATGCAGCGCGACCACTTCCACCTCGCCGTCGTCGTCGACGAGTACGGCGGTACGGCGGGGATCGTCACCTTGGAAGACCTGCTCGAAGAACTCGTCGGCGAGATCACCGACGAGTTCGACGCCGACGACCCGATGGTCGAACCCCTCGGCGACGGCGCGTACCGCGTCTCTGGCCGGATGGCGATCGACGAGGTGAACGAGCTGCTCGGCGCGGATCTCCCCGTCGGCGACTGGGACACCGTCGCCGGCCTTTTCCTGCATCTGTCCGGCCACGTTCCCCAAGAGGGCGAATCCGTCGAGGTCGACGGGTACACGCTCGTCGCGGAGCGGGTCCAGCGACGCCGCATCTCCGAGGTGCGCATCGCCCGCACCGCGTCGGCAGCCGAAGGCGACGGGGCGGCAC
>JBAVUF010000284.1:0-2561 GCA_049696635.1 Acidimicrobiales bacterium
CTGATGCGCGCTTTGCGCGAGCGCGGCCGACTGCTGCGCGACGCGGCGGTGCTCGTCTTCGGTGCCGCCGCGGTGACGGGAACCCTCGCTTGGCTCTCGGGACTCGCGATCGGTCAGGTGAACTACATCTCCCCCACCCTGCAGTCCGAGCGCTACTTGAGCCGCCCAGCCCAAGAAGCGCTCTGGCACTCGACGAATTGGCACTGGCTTTTGTACGACCCCTATCTGCTTGTCCCACCGGCGGTGCTCGTCGGCTTCGTGCTCGTCTTCGCGCGTCGCTACAGCCGGATCACCGACACCCAGTTGTTCTTGGCCGCCTGCGGGCTCTTTGAGTTCTTAACCGCGGCGTACTTCCAGTTCATCGGCAAGGTGCAGCTCGTCGAGAACCACTACTTCTCTTCGCTTTTGTGGGCGATCGTCGTCGTTCTATTGGCGTTCGTCGTTGCCGAGATCGGAAAAGACGTTGCCGAGTGGGAACCGTTCGCGCCTCGCTTCCCATCCGGATCCCCGACGGCGTCGCTCGTGTCGCGAGCCACGGTGCGCTCGATCCCCTTCCTCCTCGTCATCGGCGTCGCCCTCGGCTACGAAGCGGACAGCAAGGTGCCGCAGATGAGGCTGAGCCCGTGGGGGCTGGCGATCGCCTCGATCGCCGTCCTCGTCGTCGCGATCTGGCGGGCTGCGCTCGGCTGGCACTCACGCGACCAGGGCGAGCTCGCTCCCCGCCGGATCGGGCGCGCCGTCGCGGCGTTCGCGCTCTTGGTCGGCCTCCTCGGTGCCGACCTGCTGCTCACCGTGGCGCCGTCCACCCACCGCCCGCAGATTGTGCACATCGTGGACGACCCGATCCCGACGTACCCGATGGCGCTCGGCGGCAGCGCGACCGAATTCGTCGACGAGTACCAGGTGATCACCGAGCTCCCCGGCTTCGTCGGCCACCCCACCTACAAAGGCGAGCAGCTCTTGATCTGGTGGCCCTTCAGGCAGCTTCCCCACCTGTTGAGCCCGATCGGCATCTTCCACTCGAACTTCAACTCCGTCCACGGTGCCTTCCCGATCCTCACGGTCCCGGGGCAGTACACGATCAATCACCGCCGCCCGGCTCAGATCCTGCTCATGGACCTGACGGGGGGCGGCTTCAAGGTGGCGCTAGGCCAGCTCGAGCTCCACGGTTACCGGCCGCAGATCGTCCGCTCCGCTGTGTTGAGGCACGGCAGCTACGCAATCCACGTCGAGCTGATCGACCTTTTGAAGTACCTGAAGACCCCGTCCTAGGGGCCGGCGAGTCCGCCCATTGACGATTTTCGTTTCCGAGCACGGCGGGGGGCGGGGCCAAATTCACACGCCGTTCATCGACCGGTGACCGCCCGGAAACGGCGCTCCGGCAGGCTGATTTTCCGAAAGGGCGGCCCGGGGCGCCTGCGCGGCGCGGACCGGGGGGACGGAGGCGAGGCGCAAATGAGCTACCAGGCCGAATACATCTGGATCGACGGCACGCAGCCGACGGCCCAGATCCGGGCGAAGACGAAGATCGTCCCCGACGGGACCGAGCCCGGCATCTGGGGCTTTGACGGCTCGAGCACGAACCAGGCGCCCGGCAGCCTCTCGGACTGCGTCCTGCGCCCGGTGCTCATCACCCCTGACCCGTTGCGCGGCGGCGACAACAAGCTCGTGCTGTGCGAGGTGCTCGATCTCGACTTCCTCCCCCACCCCTCGAACACCCGGGCTCGCTGCGTCGAGGCCGCCGAGCGCTACGCCGACCAAGAGCCGATGTTCGGCATCGAGCAGGAGTACACCTTTTTCAAAGACGGCCGACCGCTCGGCTGGCCCGAAGTCGGCTTCCCTGCCCCGCAGGGCCCGTACTACTGCTCCGTCGGCGCCTCGGTCGCCGTCGGCCGCGAGATCGTCGAGCGCCACACCCAGGCCTGCATCGACGCCGGGATCGCGATCGTCGGCACGAACGCCGAGGTGATGAAGGGTCAGTGGGAATACCAGATCGGCGTGCTCGCCCCACCCACGATCGGCGACCACTTGTGGCTCTCGCGTTGGTTGCTCGCCCGTATCGCCGAGGACTACGGGGTCGACGTCAGCCTGGCGGCGAAACCCGTCGCCGGTGACTGGAACGGCGCCGGCGCGCACACGAACTTTTCGACGGGAGCGATGCGCGAGGACTACGCGGCGATCATCGCCGCCTGTGAGGCGCTCGGCGCCAACATCGAAACCCACGTCGCCGGCTACGGCGAGGGGATCAAAGAGCGGCTCACCGGCGCGCACGAGACGGCGCCGTGGAACCGTTTCAACTACGGCGCATCCGACCGTGGCGCCTCGATCCGGATCCCCTGGCACGTCGAGCGGGAACAGAAGGGCTACTTGGAGGACCGCCGACCGAACGCGAACTGCGATCCCTACGTGGTGACGCGCCTCATCACCGAGACCGTCTGTCAGGCGGCCGCCGAGGCGTCGTTTCGCGAAACCGCAGACGTCGCCTGAGCGCGGCGAACGCCGCTGAGGCTCAGACCTCCGCCGGCGCGGGGACAGTCGTCGCCGGCGTCTCGATGCGTGCC
>JBAVUF010000285.1:0-1846 GCA_049696635.1 Acidimicrobiales bacterium
CCCGACGAGCGCGCAATCGGCGCCGAGGACGCTGAGCGGCATTCCCGTCGCCGTTGTGACGAGCGCGTCGGCATCTTCTGACGCGCTTTGTGGACGGTCGATCGAAAGGACGCGACCGCCGTGGGTCTGGTGCACGAACGACCATGGCCGGTCACAGATCGATTTGTAGAGCAGTTCGGAGGAGCCATCGCCACCGAGGGCGACCGGGCGCGCGTCGCCATCACCACGCGTCGTGAGCGCGACGCTCGCGTCACCTGGCAGCGAGAAGTTGAGCGGCGAGACAGCCCTTAGCGGAGGAAAGAAGGTACGTCGAAGCCGTCGTCTCCGAGATCGACGTCGTCGTCGTCGAGCGCGAATACCTCCGAGCGATAGTCGCGCGCCTGGCCACTGAAACCTTCGGCGAGCTCTGCCGCGGATTCGAACGGCGTCGTGTCGAACCGGTCGAAGCCGGCGGCAATCACGGTGACGCGTACCTGGTCGCCGAGCGTGTCATCGATGGCACTGCCAAAGATGATGTTCGCATCGGGGTGCGCGATCGCGTGGATCGCCTCGGCGGCTTCGTTCACCTCGAACAGCCCGAGGCTGTGGCCGCCTGCGACGTTCATCAGGATTCCCTTGGCGCCGTCGATCGAGGACGACAAAAGGGGGCTCGTCATCGCGTGATGCGCTGCGTTGAGGGCGCGCCCTTCGCCAGCTGCGACGCCGACTCCCATGATCGCCGAGCCGGCGCCGCGCATGATCGTGCGAACGTCCGCGAAGTCCGTGTTGATCAAGCCCGGCACGGTGATGAGGTCGGTGATCCCCTTCACGCCCTGCAACAAGATGTCGTCGGCCATCCGGAATGCGTCGAGCATCGTCGTCTTCGAGTCCGCCAGCGTGAGCAGTCGCTCGTTCGGGATCACGATCATCGTGTCCACGAACTCGGAGAGCTTCGCGATCCCTTGCTCGGCCTGCTGGGCGCGCCGGCGACCTTCGAACGCGAACGGCTTCGTGACGATGCCGACGGTCAGCGCGCCGAGTTCGCGGGCGATCTCGGCAACCACGGGGGCGCCTCCGGTCCCCGTTCCGCCGCCCTCACCGGCGGTGATGAAGACCATGTCGGCGCCTTTCAGCACCTCGCCGATCTCCTCGGTGTGGTCGAGGACTGCCGATCGCCCGATTTCGGGGTCGGAGCCGGCGCCGAGGCCCCGGGTGAGCTCGCGCCCGATGTCGAGCTTCATGTCGGCCTCGGAGAGCAAAAGGGCCTGGGCGTCGGTGTTCACGGCGACGAATTCGACGCCACGCAGATCGGCGTCGATCATCCGATTCACGGCGTTCACGCCGCCGCCCCCGATGCCGACGACCTTGATGACAGCGATAAAGCTCTGCGTTCCTTCGTTCACCACGGTCGTCGCTTTCTCTCGGTCCGCCGCAGGTTCCGATGGACGCGGCCGCGACGACGTGCCTCTTCGGGTTGTTCCGGTCTCTCTCGCAGAACCTCTCCCCCGCGACCGCCCCTTATTTCGCGCGCCTTTGTTCTCCAGAGCGGGCGGGTGGAGGTGTCAGGCACTCGAGTTTGGCCGACCATAGGGCTGGCACTTCACGGGGTCAAGACCGGATTCGACGGTGCTCGCAGGTCGATCGAGGTGATGCCGGCGAGCGAAACGCCGCTGAGCACGGTCGCCAGCGCGACGAACTTGTCGCGCGCGTCGGACGACGAGCCGACTATCGCGAGCGGTTCGTTCTTCATGTCGACGACGATGCCGTCCTGGCGCGTGCGCGCGACGTGGATGATGCGCCCGAGGAGCGCCGTTGGCACCTCGGCGGCGACGGCGAAGAGTCCGCGCTCTCTCGTGAACCGCCCGCC
>JBAVUF010000286.1:0-6168 GCA_049696635.1 Acidimicrobiales bacterium
GCCCGCCACCGTGCGCTGCGCGCTGCGACGCGCCGGAGTGGAGCTCACGATCGATCTCGACGCCTGCACCGCCTGCGAAACGGAGTGGTACTCCCATCGCGCCCGCAACGATCGGGCGCGGCACGCGCTCGTCGTCTGGCGCGAGCTCGACCATGAATGACGAGCCCGATCGGAACGCCGACGACGCGCAAGCAGTTCGGATCCGTCTCGAGTCGGTGCGCGAACGGATCGCCAAGGCAGGCGATGCCCAGAACGTGACGATCGTCGGCGTCACGAAGGGCCTCGGCGTCGAGGCGGCGCTCGCTGCTCGCGGGGCGGGGCTCTTCGATTTGGGCGAGAACTACGCCGACGAGCTCGTCGAAAAGGCGGCCATCCTCGCCGCTTCGGCCGGCGATCCGGTCCGCTGGCACCTGATCGGTGGTATCCAGCGCCGGTCGCTGCGCAGGCTGGCGACGTATGTCGCCATGTATCAGAGTGTCGACCGCGAGGAAGAGGCTGCGGCGATCGCCCGTCATGCTCCGGGGGCCGCGATGCTGATCGAGGTCGAAACGACCGGGATCGCTGGCCGGGGCGGCGTGCCGCCCGACGAGGTAGAGCGCCTCGTCGAGCGCGCGGCGGAGTGCGGACTGGACGTGCAGGGGTTGATGACCGTGGCTGCAGCGGACGACGAGGTGGCGGCGCGCCGCAGCTTTCGTACGGTACGCGGGCTCGTCGATGTGTTGGGTCTGCGGGTCGCGTCGATGGGGATGAGCGAGGACTTCGGGATCGCCGTCGAGGAGGGATCGACGATGGTCCGGTTGGGAAGGGTGCTCTTCGGTCCTCGCCCGACACGGGGGTCGGTGTCACAATAGATTTGGGCGCTAAAGGAGCAAGATGTCATCGTTCATGAACAAGGCGCTCGCGTATCTCGGGTTGAAAGACATCGAGGACGACGAGCTCTACGGGGACGCACTCGAGCCGACCGGCCAGCACCGCATCGAGCGGACCGTCTACCCGGCGACCGAGGACACCGGCTCGCACCCGAGTCACGCGACCGTCCGTCCGATCACCGCGGCCGACCCGCGCCGGCCCGTTGGGTCCGCGGTGGTGCGGCCGATCACGAAGGGGAAGACAGCGCCCGGCAAGGTTCACGTCGTCGCGCCGTCACAGTTCCGCGACGCCCAGGAGATCGGTGACGTCGTGAAGCAGGGCAACCCCGTGATCGTCAATCTGCAAGGTTCCGAGCGTGACCTGTCGCGGCGGATGATCGATTTCTGTTCGGGACTTACCTACGCGCTCGACGGGCAGATGGAGAAAGTGGCCGATCAGGTCTTCCTGCTCGCGCCGACCGACGTCGAGGTTCCTGCCGAGGAGCGTCTGCGCCTGCAACAGCGCGGCCTGTACCGCTCCTGATCATCTCGGCGCCGACCGACGCGCGAAGAGGAGCGCGCGCCGCGTGATCGTCCGGATCGTTGTCGACGTCTTGCAGGCCTACATCGTCGTCCTGCTCGCGCGGATCATCCTGACCTGGTTCCCGATCAACCCGTGGTCACGCTGGGCGCGCGTGGAGCGCGTCCTTGCGACGATCACCGATCCGGTGCTGAAGCCCGTTCGGCGGATCTTGCCGCCGATTCGAGTCGGGTCGATGGGACTTGACCTCTCCCCGATCGTCGTCTTCTTCGCTCTCGAGATCCTCATCACCGTGATCCGCGTTCGCTGATTCATATGGGGGTGGTCCCCCAAGTCACCGAGGTCGGGGCGTAGGATTTGCAAATCAAAGGGCGCGGAACCAGGCGCATCGGTCCGGCGCGTACGGGCCGAGTGATCGAGGAGTGACGCATGGACATTTCGGGTCGAGTCCTCCGAGAAGTTGAATTTCGCGACCGCCTGCGCGGTTACGACACCGAGGAGGTCGACGAGTTCCTGGAGAAGGTCGCCGTCGCGGTCGACGACCTGCTGACGCAGCTCGATGCGGCGAAGGAAGCCTCGGCACGCGCAGAGGAGAGCCCGGACATCGACGAATCGTTGCGGCGCACACTCGTGCTCGCCCAGCGAACCGCAGACCTCGCGATCAAAGAGGCACGCGACGAGGCGTCGGCGATGCTTGAGGATGCCCGCGCGCAGGCTGAAGAGCTCGTCGGTTCGGCGCGTCAAGAGTCGAGCACGTTGCGCGCCGAAGCACAGACGCGAGCGAAAGAGACGATCGCCGACCTCGAAGAGCGGAAGACTCAGCTCGAAACAGAGGTTGCAGAGACCACGAACTTCATCGAGGCGCTCCGCAAGCAGCTCGTGTTCGCGTTGCAGGGCGCGCTCGAGACCGTTGGTGAGTCTCTGAAGCCACCGGCGCCGATGTCATCTTCGGTGCGCAAGCGCCTTGGATCCGTCGCGAAGAACGGGGACGAGGACGAGAAGCCTTCGCGCACCGACGATCTCGCCGGGCCGCCGACCGAAGGTGTCGCCGCCGCGGACGGCGAAGAGGCAGAGGAAAATGGCGAGCCCGAAACCGAGGAGAAGCTCGCGCTCGTCGAAGTCAAAGAAGAAGATCGTGAGAGCGAAAAGGCGAGGCACTCGCGCCGCGACGAGAAATCGTCAGCACGCGACGCGAAGGCCGGCGAGGCGGAGAAGGAGCCGGACGAGGATCTCGAGGCGTTCTCGATCACCGGTGAAGAGGCGATCGTCTCGGTTGAGAGCGTTGTCGACCCCGACGAGGAGTTGTGGCAGCGGTGGGCCAAGGGCGCGGACCTCGACACCGACGCCGTGCCGCAGGTTCGTCCCCGTTCGCTCCGATCGACAGGGCGAACGCAACGCAGCGAGGGCGGCTTCTCGGCGTAAGCCGATCGGCGAACCTACGACGGCGCCACCCGGAGCCGCACAGCGACCGCCCTGCCGTCCGACAGCTGATGGAAGCCGTCAGAGGATTCGTCGGCGACACCTGCACCGTCGGTTGTGACTGACAGGCTGCGGGCGAGCGTCTGACGCTTGAGCTCCTCGCCCCACGCCTCGAGCACCGCGGCGACGTCCTTTGGCACGACGAGCACCAGATCGATTCGGTCGCTGACGGCGAGATCAGCGTTGCGGCGCTCTTGTTGGACGATGCGGACGAGATCGCGCGCCGTGCCTTCCGCTTCGAGTTCGGGGGTGCGGGTCAAGTCGAGGGCAACGACGCCGCTACCGGAATCGACGACCCTTGCCGAGTCGGGATCTGACGGAACGACCCGGAGCTCGAACTCGCCGGCGAGCA
This sequence comes from Acidimicrobiales bacterium, assembly GCA_049696635.1. GTDB lineage: Bacteria > Actinomycetota > Acidimicrobiia > Acidimicrobiales > Bog-793 > CAVRXQ01. Next base: position 3,221 of record JBAVUF010000286.1, read on the forward strand.
GCGGAACCCCGTTCGCCTCGACGGCACCCGCTGGATCGACCGACCAGCGGCCGGCGCGCACGGCGTCGATTACCGCCTGTGTCGCGGCGCCGAGCCGCGGACCGATCGCCGAGGGGACGACGCTCAGTGTCGTCGTCGCGAACGTCGCGGCGTCGTCGCGAAGTTCGACGGCCTTCACGTTCGCCTCCTCGGCGATCAGCTCGCGGAACGCAGCGAGGGCCGCCGCCCCCGGGTGCGCCACGGTGACCGAACCAAGCGGCAGACGGGCCCGCAGACCGTTTGCCTTGCGAATCGAGTGGATCGCGGAACAGACCTCACGCACGAGGTCCATCGTCTCCACAAGCTCGGCGTCGTCGGGAAGGAGCGTGGCGTCCGGCCAGTCGGCGAGGTGGACGCTGCGGGCGCCGGTGAGGCCGCGGTAGACGGTCTCAGAAAGGAACGGCAGGAGCGGGGCCGAGGCGCGCGTGACGACGTCGAGCACGGTGTGCAGCGTGTCGTACGCGTCGCGCTTGTCATCGCCGTCGCCCTCGCGCCAGAAGCGCTCGCGACTGCGGCGGATGTACCAGTTCGTCAAGGCGTCGAGGAACGATGGGTAGTACGCGGCCGCGCCGGCGAGGTCGTACGCGTCGTACGCCTTCGTGACGCCGTCCAAGAAGCGGCGGGTCTTCGCCAAGATGTAGCGGTCGAGCTCGCCCCGCTGATCGGCGCGCACCTGTCCGGTGATCTGGTCCGTGCGCCCGTAGAGGCTCAAGAAATGGAACGAGTTCCAGATCGGGTTCATCACCGACCGCACCGGCTCGGACATCGCCTGTTCTTCGAGGGAGACGTCGAGGCCCCGCAGCACCGGCGACGCGAGCAGGTACCACCGCATTGCGTCGGCGCCCCAGGTCGAAAAGAACGCCTCTGGGTCGGGGAAGTTGCGCAGGCGCTTCGACAGCTTGCGACCGTCGCGTCCGAGCAGGATGCCGTGCGCGATGCAGTTCTCGAAGGCGGGCCGGTCGAAGAGCGCCGTCGATAAGACGTGCAGCGTGTAGAACCAGCCACGCGTCTGGCTTACGTATTCGCAGATGAAGTCGGCGGGGAAGTTGTCCTCGAAACGCCTCTCGTTCTCGAAGGGGTAGTGGAGCTGGGCAAAGGGCATCGAGCCGGAGTCGAACCAGCAGTCGAGGACGTCCTCGACCCGTCGCATCATCGACTTGCCGGTCGGATCGTCGGGGTTCGGGCGCACGAGCGCGTCGATGCCGGGCCGGTGGAGGTCTGCGGGCCGGACGCCGAAGTCGCGCTCTAGATCGTGGAGCGAGCCGTAGACGTCGACACGGGGATAGTTCGGATCGTCGGATTTCCAGACCGGTATCGGTGTGCCCCAGTACCGGTTGCGCGTGATCGACCAGTCGCGCGCCCCTTCGAGCCAGTTGCCGAAGGCGCCCGTCCCGACGTGCCGGGGCATCCAGTTGATCTCGCGGTTGAGCTCGACCATGCGCTTTTTGATCGCCGTCACCTCGACGAAGAACGAGCTCTGGGCGCGGTAGATGAGCGGCGTGTCGGTCCGCCAGCAGTGTGGGTAGCGGTGCGTGTACTCCTCTCGGCGGATGAGCACGCCGTTGCGCGCCAAGGCGGCGATGATCGGCTCGTTCGCCTCGAAGACCTGTACGCCCGCATAATCGGGGACCTGGGAGTCGAACCTTCCGGTCGTGTCGACGGGGTTGACGACGGCGATCCCGGCCGCCTCGCAGATCCGCTGGTCGTCCTCGCCGAATCCCGGCGCCATGTGCACGACACCGGTACCCTCGTCGGTTGCGACGAAGTCGTCACCGAGCACGACGAAAGCGTTCGGTTGCTCGACGAAGTAGTCGAAGATCGGGCGGTAAGTCCGACCGACCAGGCTTTCGCCCCGCACGGTGCCGAGCAGAACGGCGTCTTGAAGTTCGTCCGCGTAGTGCTGGGCGCGCGACTCAGAGAGCAAATAGCGCGACCCGTCCTTTTCGTACACCGCGTACGCGATGTCGGGACCGACCGCGAGCGCGAGGTTCGACGGCAACGTCCACGGCGTCGTCGTCCAGACGAGCGCGGCGAACTCACCGGCCTCCGGCCCCGCCGATCGCGGGTCGGCGTCGATCGCGAACGCGACCGTCACCGCTGGATCGACGCGTTCGCGCAGCGCGTCGTCTTGTCGGGTCTCGAAGTTCGAGAGCGGAGTCTCGCACTCCCAGCAGTAGGGGAGCACACGCAATCCTTCGTAGATGAGCCCGCGTTCGTGCAAAGACTTGAAGGCCCAAAGGACGCTCTCCATGTAGGAGAGGTCCATCGTCTTGTAGGCGTTCTCGAAGTCCACCCAGCGCGCCTGGCGCGCGACGCCGCGTTCCCACGCCGCCGTGTACTTGAGCACCGACGTTCGGCAGCGGTCGTTGAAGTGGTCGATGCCGTAGGCGGTGATCTGGGCGCGCCCGGCGACGCCGAGCTCTTTTTCCGCCTCGACTTCAGCGGGAAGACCGTGGCAGTCCCAGCCGAATCGGCGCTCGACGCGCTCGCCGCGCATCGTGTGGTACCTCGGCATCGCGTCCTTCACGAAGCCAGTGAGCAGGTGGCCGTAGTGCATCTGGCCGTTCGCGAACGGGGGCCCGTCGTAGAAGACGTACTGGTTCTCCGGGTCTCGCGCCTCGACAGACGACTCGAATGTGTGGTCTTCGTGCCAGTACTCGAGCAGCGCCTCCTCGGCGCGCGGGTAGTCCGGCGTCGACGGCACATCGGGATACATCGAGGTCACACGGGGTTTTGCCATCGACCTACAGTATGCGGCCATGGCAGACGACCTGTTTGACGTCGAGCAGCCGACGGCGTCCGAAGCGGACGCGGCGGAACCGTCGATCGTGCTGCGGTTGTCGGTACAACCCGGCGCCGGACGTTCGATTGTGACCGGGCGGCGCGGCGACGCGCTCGCCGTGCGGGTC
>JBAVUF010000287.1:0-2295 GCA_049696635.1 Acidimicrobiales bacterium
CCGTCGTCACGGTCCAGCCCTTCAGCGACGAAGAGCAGGCGATCGCCTGGGCGAACGGCGTCGAGTACGGGTTGGCGGCGAGCGTCTGGACGAAGGACCACGGACGGGCGATGCGGATGACAAAGGCATTGGACTTCGGCGCCGTTTGGGTGAACACCCACATCCCGATTGTCGCCGAGATGCCCCACGGTGGCTTCAAGCACTCCGGCTACGGCAAAGACCTCTCCGTCTACGGTTTCGAGGATTACACGCGCATCAAGCACGTGATGCACTTCATGGGCGAGTAATACTCCAGGCGACCACGTTGGTGGCCTCGGACGCCACGTGACTGGCGGCACCCATTGTCATTAGGCCGGGCCTTGCAACGCTGCCGCATCAGCTTCCAGCGCAGCCTCCGCGCGATCGTGCTCGGCGAGAGTCGCGTCACGGATCCGGCGGTAGGGGCGTGATATCACGAAATAGAGTCCACCGATCACGATGATGACCACCATTACCGAGATCGTGATCCAATCGAGGTTGAACAGCACCGCTCGTGGGCTCGTGACACCGCTCGGGTAGAGGATATTGACGAACATCGCCGCGCCGTAGGCGATGGCGAGAACGATCACGGGGTACGCCCAGCGCCCGAGGCGGAACGAACCCTGTGGCCGCCAACCGCGGAGGCGGGCGATGAGAGCAGCGACGGTCACCATCAAGAACGAGAGGTAGATGCCCGATGTCGCGAACGAAACGAGCGCGGTGAGCGCGTTCACTTTCTTCGGGTAGGTGATGAAAAGGAAGTGGACCGACTTCGAAGGGCTCACATGAACGAGCAGCGTGAACAAGGCGGCGATCACCGCACCGAGGAGGATCGCGATGACCGGTGTCTCACGCTTGGGTGAGACTTTCTTGATTAGGCCGCTCGCCGGGATTGCCCGGTCCCGGGCGTATGAGAAGGCCACCCGGGCCCCGGCACCTTGGACTGCGGTTCCGCAGCTGAAGAAGGCGAAACAGACGATGACGAGGATGAGGTCCGTCAATCCGCTGTTGTTGATCGCCGTATTGAGCACATAGAACGCGCCGCTTGTGGAGGATGCCGCTGCGATGAACGCCTTGTGCCCCGCCGGGATAGCGAGGATGAGCGCGCCGACGAGAATGAAGCTCGCCACGAATCCGACGAGCAGCGAACTGACGATGGCTTTCGGTACGCGGCGCGTCGGATTGACAACCTCTTCGGCCACGTCGCCTGCAGACTCAAAGCCGTAGAAGATGTAAACGTGGGCGAGAATCGCGACGAATGCCGCCCCGAGCCACCAGCTACCGCCGAAGCCAACGCCTAACGGGTTCGTCGCGATGCGCTGGGTCCCCTGCGTCGTGAACAGGTAGCCGAGGCCGTGGTGAAAGCCCTTGATCGCGAGGACGATCGCGATTCCGAAGGTTCCGAGCACCTCGACCCACACTCCAATCACCGAGATCCGACCGAGCAGCTTCACGCCCCAGATGTTGAACACCGTCTGGATGGCGATGAGGATCAGCGTGATGACGAGGATTGTGTTCGGCGAATTGCCGACGAACTTCGTTCCGAACCAGTTGTTGAGAATTGAAGTGACGTACGGCGCGATCCCGGTATCGACTGAGGCAACAGTTATGAGCAGTGCCCAGCCGTAGATCCATCCGACCCACCAGCCATAGCCCGTGCCCATGAGGTTCTTTCCCCACTGGAACAGCGCGCCGGCGATCGGATAGTGGCTACCGAGCTCAGCGAAAACGAGCGCGACGAACAGCTGGCCGACGACGACGATTGGCATCAGCCAGAGATAACGAGGACCGGCGGTGCCGATGCCGATTACGAACAACGAGAAGATGCCGACGACCGGCGACAGGTAACAGAAGGCGACGCCGAAGTTCTGGAACAGCGACAGGACGCGGTTGAGCTCGGGCTTGTAACCGAGTTGCTCAAGCCGTCTGTCGTCCGCGTCGACTTGTGTTCGTGCGTCGGTCGGCTGCGCGGTATCCGTCGTCGCGGTGTCCGCCATCATCTACCCCCCGGTTCGATGCTGGTGAAATTGCTGCTCGCTTGGTGCGAGATTGTCGCGCGCTACCGCCACAACCGCCAGGTTCCGCGCTGTGACCTGGGCCGGATCGGACGGATGCGCGCCGCAGACGCTCGGTAGTGTCGGATTCGGCCACTCGGACCGGAAAGGAACAGCGATGGCGACGATCCCAGGACCCCGATCGGAGGACCTCGCCAAACGGCGCGCGAACGCCGTCGCGAGCGGTGTGTCGTCCGTACTCCCTATCTACGCTGACCGCGGC
>JBAVUF010000288.1:0-11845 GCA_049696635.1 Acidimicrobiales bacterium
GTCCACGCCTCCCGCGCCACGTCGAGGGCGCGGGACTTCCCCGCGCCGGCCGGTCCGACGAGGAGTGCCACCTGTTCGCCGCCGGTCAGAAGTCCGCGCACCGCCGCCTGTTGATCTTCGCCGAGGTCTGATTGCTCGAGGATCGAATCGACGACCGGAAGGGAGACGACGCTCGCTCTCGTCTCGCGCCCTTCGGCGACGAGATCGAGGATCGCCGCCTCTTGGCGGAGGATCCGGCCGGTTGTGAAGCGAACCGCCCCGTGGCGCTCGATCGTCGTCATCCCGTCCCCTCGCCGACGCGTCCCGAGCGGAAGAACGGGAAGTGGCCCGGCGAGGGAAAGGACGTCTCGCTCACCGAGCACCACATCCGTGAGCTCCTCGACGAGCTGTCGGGTCGACTCGGCATCGGCGCCGGTCAGAAGCCGGCTTGCCTCCTCGACGACGCCGGCGCGTCCGAAGGTCGCCGAACGATCCTCGAGCCGGGCGACGACCATCGTCACAAGCGACTCAGAAGCGACTGACTCGATCTCCCTTGCTTTGCGCAGCACCGACTTCAGCCATCTCTTCGGTTCGAGGCCCCAACTGCGTGCCTCTTCGGCCCAGCGCTCGCGCAGCTCGGCGGTCGGCGTGTCCGCGTCGACCTTCGGCGTGCGGGTCTGGTAAGCGGCGATCTGGTAGCACTTCACCTGTTCTGCCTGTGTGAGGGACCGTCCGAGCTCGGCTGAGCGCTCGGCGATCAGCTCGTCGCCGGCTGCCTTCAGCTGTTTTCGACGCTCCGACCAGTACTCGACCAAGAGCTGAGGGACGCCCTCGATCTCGGCGACGCCGTTGTCGTCGACGGCCGTCCAGCGAACCCCTGCCCGCGACATGAGCTCGGCGCGCAGCGCCGCCTTGTAGAGCATCCCCGCCGCCTTCTGGGTCTCAAAGAGCTCGCGGCCGTCGAGCGAGAGCCAGGCGCCGTCTTCTGCCCGCGCCTTGTTCGCGACAAGGACGTGGGTATGCAGCTGCGGGTCGGCCGCTCTCGACGTCCGGTGGACAAAGCGCGCTGCCAAGAACCCGTCGGTGTCGACTTGGTGGACGCCGTTGTGCCCGCGCCGGGTGAACGAGGCGTGGTCATCGAGGAACCGCATCGCCGCGTCCACCGCTTTGTCGTGGGAGGAAGAGACCGCCGCTGCGCTCGTTTCGTCGCCGAGCGCCCAGAGCACCGAGACGGTCTTGGGCGGGGAGAAGGTGAGGGCGAAGCCGGCGACGGCGCGCTCGTCCTTCGGCGAGAAACACCGCCCGAGCGGCGAGCCGTCGCGGGGGTCTTGGCCGTAACCAAAGAGGCGCTCCATCGCGAGCGCCGAGACTTCTTCGCCTTCGATCCCGAGCAACTCAGCACCCCGGCCGACGAAGCGACCGGGGTGCTCGGCACCGAGCGCGTAGTAGTCCTCGCGACCGGTCGCGACTTCCTCGGCGTAGTAGCTCCACGCCGAAGGCGCCATCAGCGTGAGGCTCATCACGAGAAAACGCGCTCCGCGCTCGAGGGCATCGCCGATGCAGTGGTGTCAAACACACGACACTTATGACAGAGCCCGAATGTCCTGTACAGCGATTCTTTTCAAACGGTGAATGAGGGTCAATCAGAAGTAACGAGCGTTGAGACGATGAACGTGATTGACGCGAGAGTGAACGACTGAAGTGAAATTGGAAACTGGTGTGCGTGTGGGTTACGCGCCGAGCTCAGTGCGCAAGATCTCCTCGTGCCGTTCCGAGATGTCTGATCGTCCGCTGTTGCCGAGTCCGACGAAACCGAGCGAGCGACCCTGCGGTGGCTCTTCGGTCTCACGGGCGTGGGAAGCAAGCGATCTGCTCCGATGCGGCGCCGCCGAGATCACAGGGCGTGCCGTGGCCGGAGCCAGTTGCGCAGCCTGGCGATGACGCCCGTGGGGCGGGCGTTTCAGTCGAGGTGGCAGGTGCCAGAGGGCTCATCGCCGCGTGCCGAAGCACGCCGACGAGGAACGTCACCCGCTGGCCGAGATCGGCGATCCCGACCGGTGTCGAAGAGAAGCGCTTCCCCTCCCGCCAATGGCTGACTACGACCAACCGCTGCGAGGCGTGCCAGGAGAGCCGTAGGAAGCTCGACCGACCCCTCGGATCGGGAATCTCGAAGTGAGTCCCGAGAGACCCCACTCCCGCGAGTCGGTGCGCGTCCACGGGCGGTCGACCTTCGGCCTTTCGTGTCGCTCGTGCTTCGAAGGTTGCGGTCCCGTTTCAAACAGAGCGCGATCGGAGGCTGTCGCACGAATCGTTGAATTCCTGACCATCCCACCCGCGTTTCGCGTCGCGCGGGACGATTGACCCATGACAGTGAACATTCGCGAAGCCGATCGCGAGCAGCTGTTTCTCATGCCGCCGTCGGTTCGGGACTGGCTTCCCGAGGGCCATCTCGCATGGTTCGTGCTCGACGTCGTCGGTGAGCTCGACCTCGCTGCGTTCTATGACTCGCACCGCGAAGACGGCCGTGGCGGCGCGAGCTACGACCCGGCGCTCATGCTGGCCGTGCTCGTCTACGCCTACTGCAGCGGTGAGCGTTCGAGCCGCCGGATCGAAAAGCACCTCCAAGAAGACGTCGCTTACCGCGTCCTCTGCGCCAACCAGGCGCCTGACCACGCGACGATCGCCCGCTTCCGCCGCCGCCACGAAGACGCGATCGCCGAGGTGTTCACCCAGGTACTCGGCTTGTGCGTGACGGCGGGAATCGTCGACTTGGGCCTCGTCGCGATCGACGGCACGAAGATCGCAGCGAACGCCTCGAATCGCGCCAACCGCAGCCGTTCAGAGCTCGTCAAAGAGATCCTCGCCGAAGCCGAGGAGACCGACCAGAAAGAGGACCGGCTCTTCGGTGAACGGCGCGGTGACGAGCTCCCCGAGGAGTGGTCAGACCGCCGTGACCGAAGGGCACGCATCAAAGAGGCACTTCGCCAGCTCGACGTCGGAGAAGGCGACTACGAAGCACGCCTCGCCGCCCGCAAGGCTCGCGCCAGAGCGAGCGGGTGGCGCTATCCGAGAGGAAGGCATCCCGAGCCGAACAGCCGCAGGACAAAGAAGCGGCTTTCGAACACGACCGACCCCGAGTCGCGGACGATGTCGGTGCCGGGGTGGGGATCGCGCAGGTACTTCCAGGCTTTCAATGCTCAGGCTGCCGCCACAATCGACCAGGTCGTCGTGGCGGCGGAGGTGACCCAGGACGCGAACGACTTTCGCCAGTTCATCCCGCTCGTCAACAAGGTGGAAAAGAACCTCGCAAAGACCCGACACGCGAGTCCGGTCGGCACCTACGTGGCTGACGCCGGCTACTACTCGACCGCGAACGCCACCGTTCCGACCGACTCCGAAGTGCTGATCGCCACGCTCGCACCCACCTCGGGCGTCATCGATCCCAACGATCCCGAAATGGCAGGCCGACAAGCCGTGATCGAGCGCCTCGACCGGGGCGAGCTCACCAAGGAGGAAGCTGCAGAGCTGCTTTCCCTCAGTCCCCGGAGAGTGGCGGAACTGCTCGCAATTCATCGCGGTGAGGCGGTGGACCACAACGCCGTGCGCACCGCCATGGACGAGAAACTCGCCACCGAAGACGGCGCTCAGAAGTTCGCCAAGCGAAAGCAGATCGTCGAACCGGTCTTCGGCAACGTGAAGGCGAACCGCGGCTATAGACGCTTCAGCCGCCGCGGGCTGCGGGCGGTGCAGAGCGAATGGCGACTGATCTGTGCCACCCACAACCTGTTGAAGCTGCGAAATCTCGCACCGATGTTGAATTGGAGCGCCGGGTAACTCTCGGCAACTCGAAGAGAAACGATCGCCCGAGTCGCTAAGGCCTCGCTTCACGAATGATTGATTCGTGCCATTCATGCGACGACCTCGATCGGAGCGCGATGTAGAGGTTGATTTTCCGAAACTTGAGTTTGTAGAGGCGTTTGTAGAGGGGTTTGTAGAGGCACCTGGCGCATACTCACGGCGCAAATGCCGCGAGTGACCGCGAGGAAAGCGATGCCGAATGCAGCAGCCGCCGGGTCCCTGAAGTCAATCGGGAGCTGGTTCGGGAGGTCAATTTCGGAATCGGGAGCTTGTTTGGGAGTTTGTTCGGGATCTTCCTCGCGCACACTCACGGCGATAGGTAGCGAGTGAAAGCGAGGAGAGGGTGATGGCGAAGGATCAGAAGACCGAGCCGCAGCGGACCCCGGGCCTAATCGACATCGGCACGGTGGCAAAGCTGCTCGGCGTCTCCGAGCGTTACGTTCGCCGGCTGGTAGCAGAAAGGCGGATCGACTTCGTGAAGGTCGGCCACTACGTCAGGTTCGAGCCGCACGTCGTCCGGGAATGGGTCGAGGATCGGCGATGCAGAGCGCGTCCGGACCCCCTCCTCTTGAGCTAGCGAACAGAGCGCGTGGGAACATCTCCGTGCGACATTGCCCGCGGACGAAAAGTACGACGCAACGCAATGCAAGCGAGTGCAACTCACCGACTCTCGTAGGAGGGTGACATGAGCAAACGCCACTTCGGTTCGGTTCGCAGGCTGCGGTCAGGTCGCTTCCAAGCCCTCTACTGGCACGACGGCAAGCGTCGGGTGGCCGAGCAGGTATTCGCGACCAAAGGCGAAGCGCTCAGCTATCTATCCGGGGTCGAAACCGACGTCCGACGAGGCGCGTGGATCGATCAGACCCGCGGCAAAGTCACCCTCGCCGCATGGGCAACGCAATGGCTGAACGGGCGCACCGATCTTCGGCCGGCTACGCGCGCGAAGTATCAGAACCTGCTCGACCGACACGTCGTTCCGATCCTTGGAGACAAGGAGCTCCGAAAGCTCACACCTTCGATGGTTCGCGCTTGGTACATGAACGTGCGGGCGCGATTCGTCACGACTGCCGACGACGCATACCGGATGCTCCGGGCGATCTTGAACACCGCGGCCACGGATGGGCTCATCGTGCGGAATCCCTGCCAGGTGCGAGGGGCGGGCCTCACTCGGTCCGCTGAACGGCCCGTGGCAAGCATCGCCGAAATAGCGGCGGCCGTCCGGGCGACTCCAGAGCACTACCGACTCGCGATTCTTCTTCCAGCGTGGTGTCAACTGAGACGAGGAGAAGTGCTAGGTCTGCAGCGCCGAGACGTTGACCTCCTCCACGGCACGATCCGGATCGCGCGCGCTGTCGTCCGGCCAATGACCGGCGAGACTCTCGTGGGGCCGCCGAAGACATCTGCTGGCGCTCGAAACCTCGCGGTACCGACGAACGTGCTGCCCTTCTTGCGCGACCACCTCGAGCGCTTCGTAGAGCCGCAACCGACGGCGTGGCTCTTCACGAACGAGAGCGGTGGGCCGATGGTGCCCGTGACGCTCAACCGAATCTGGCAACGAGCTCGCAAAGCGATCGGACGGACCGACCTTCATTATCACGACCTCCGCCACTCCGGGCTCACGTGGGCGGCTGCTTCGGGTGCTTCGATCGCCGAGCTGATGCGCCGCGGGGGCCACGCCAATCCGGCCGCGGCGCTCCGTTACCAACACTCCACCGAGGACCGAGACCGGGCGATCGCGCAGGCGCTCGCCGAACTGGCGGCCGGGACCGTAGTCGGGATTCGGGAGCACTCAGCTGGTGACGATCGCGCGCGATCGCGCGCAAAGCGCGCGCAAGAGCAGTAGTGGGGTCATGGTTTGGATGCACGAACACGTCGGAAATAGCGGCTGATCTGCTCTTACGGATGGCAGCCCCAACGGGGTTCGAACCCGTGTCTCCACCTTGAGAGGGTGATTCCGGGGCATCTTCGGAACAGGGCGAAATTGAGAAGGCCCAGTTCAGCGAGCAAAAATCCCTGACCACGGTTGCCCATCACTGACCGTGTTTGCGCGCACGATCGCGCGCGAATCGCGCGCACGGCGTAAGCGGCCGTCATCGAAAAGCGAAGGTTGTCGCTCGCCTTCGCGTCCACATCTCCGCTTATTGATGGGAGCTAGAGAACCTGCCGCAACGAGGACCGTGTGGCTAGATGCACCCATGGTCCTGGATCACCGAGAAGACCTTCGATTCTTCTCCATTGTGCGACGACGATTTCCAATTCCTGCCACAGATTCAGCGTTTTCTTCTCTGGGTCGAGGGTGATGTGCCGAGCCCTCGCTTGCTTGATCGCAACTTGCTCGGCGGGTCTCCTGAGCATGGACCCGTCTCTCGTGATGACCACCCAGCCAAGACCTGCCGCGATTGGTATCCACACGTCATCGCTCATGCCCGGTCGGATCGGGCTTGCCGAACGCTCCCTTCGATCGCGTCCAATGCCCCCAGGGTCACCCGCGTACGTGACGTCCGCTCGTACCTCGGTCAGAATTTTGCCCAGGCCGATGAGATCGGCATCGACGTAGAAGCGAATCGCAGCTGGCTTTGTCAGGCTGCGAGTTCCTCGGTTGTCTCGTAGGTCAGCGCGACGACGACTTCATCCAGTTTGAGGTCGAAGTCGTCCGCGACAGACTCAACCGAGTCGCCAGCCTTGACTTGGCCCACGATTGCTTGGGTCGGTATACCTCGCAAAGTCGGCTGGCCGAAACGAACAGCCGGGTCGATGACGATCGGAGCCGACCTTCCAAGAGGCCAGAGGCGAAGTACGACGCCATCTGTCGGATCTGAGAACTCGACGCGCTCGTAGAAAGCCTGAGCTCCGGGCAGAAGTAGAGGCGTAGCTCCAGTCGTCGGTTCGACAACCGCCCACAGCTCTGGATCTAGGTCGGCAGCTTGCTGAGCCTCAAGAAATAGGCGACGTCCCGGACCAACCCACGGCCGAGCGGTCGCGAGCGGATACGCCGCCCCGGTCTCTTCCCGAAGCGTCGTGATAAAGCGGCGGAGCTGCGGCAGAGGAACCTGAAGCGTCCGTCGATACTCACGAAGGTATCGAGCCTCGACGAATTCACCCCATGTGACGGTCTTCGATCCAGTTGGCGAAACTCGTAGAACAGGTTCGTACCACCTGTTGCGGCGTTCCCCGCCCTCCAACCACCAATGTAGGGTCGATTGTGGAACGCGCAGGGTCTGCGCGGCGAGCAGTTCGTCGTAGATCTCGCGATCGAGCACGTCCATATCCCTCTGATCATGCCTCACGGGTAGCTCGCGCTCATGCCAAAGCACCGGTAAGGCGACTTCTCAGTTCGGCGTAGGCGCGCCGCGACTCTGGCCTTTCCCCAACCCGACCAGTCCCGTCTATGTAGTTGATCGCTACTACGACCCGCAGACGGGGCAGTTCATCAGCATCGATCCGCTGGTTGACCAGACGGGGACGCCGTATGCGTATTCGAGCGGCGACCCGGTTAACGCGGTGGATCCGAACGGTGACGTTCCGATCGGACCCAGCGGGAACGAAGGAGAATTCTGCGCCGCGGTTGACAATCCATACAACATTCGGTGCATAACTCCGGGCACGACATCGTCGACCGCATGCACCGCCATCCTTAACGCGGCTGGCCTTGGTTCCGCTGGGATTGGGTCGATTTGTGAACCGCCTTGTCCGGCATCGATCGGGAGCTTCTTCAAAGGAATCGGCCTTGTGTACGGAGGGTTGTTCCTTTACTCGGGCGTCCTCGAGTTGCCCGGCGCCTGGGAGTTTGGGAGTGGCGACATTGGTCCAGAGGACGTAGCGGGTCGCGGGTTCGAGGACATTCTGAACTCAGGTGATAGAACGTTCACGCGTTATCTACAAAGCCTGGAGTCGAGAGCCGCTCAAACAGGCGAGTCACCGCTAACGTCTGAACAAACGCAAGAGCTATGGAACTCCGCGATGGAGCGCGGCTTTACTGCGCCTCGCGGCGTCGAGGAGGAATGGGTTGGCGGGTCTCATATCAACCTCTATGGTCCTGGCGGTGGCCCCAACATTCACTTCCCGGTGCCTCCGGGCTGGGCCCCCGAGTAACCATGAGCTCTAGTGGGAACTTCCCAAGTCACCTCGGTTACGTCGTTGTGCGCACCGACGCAACGCTGCCCGTGCCGGCAGGGCAGATGTATCGCGGTGTCGATCGTCTCCCGCGGGTTCCAGATCCGACAGAGCAACAGAGCGATGTGGTAGCCAAAGCTTGGACCCGTTATCTGGATGCGTGGGATGACGGGCTAGTGGGCAAAGACTTGAGCTTGGCACGAAGCCTTGCGGCTGGACTCGGCGAGGCAGGTCAGCCTGCGGAAGTTGTGTACGTCGAAGTGGTGGTCCCACCACCAGTCGCCGTGAACGTGAGTGCAATCGAGCAACGTGAGAAGTCACTCTCCTGGGTTGTGGCTCGTTCCGCCGGTGTCGAGCCGCCGCCGAATGACGTGGTGCGTCTTGGATTGGATGTTGCAACCCCGATGCCCCAGTTTCACTCAGCGCTATTAGAGCCAGAGTTAGTAAAAAAAGACGACAGGTTCCGCGCAAGCATCAATGATTCGGGCCTGGTGGACGATCTTCGGTATGCAGTCGAGTTGATGAATCAAGCGAATTCGAGTGGTTACCTGCTCAGCTCATTTGCCGTGCTTGAAGTGTCAACGCTGCCTTGATGTAGCACTGACTCGTCCTTCACCGCGTCATTGTCAGGTCGCAGTAGCGGCCAACTAAATACCAGACATAATTCGCATTCGTAGGCCGCTACTACGACTTAGTTGGCCGCTACTACGACCCGAAGTACCAGTGCGCTCACTGAATCAGCGCACAAGCGCAACTAATCCTCGAAGTAGCCGAGAAGGCGCTCCTGCGCGGACGGGTCGGCCTCTACCCCGGAACTTATGAACCGCTCCAATTCCACGGTTCCGTCCAAGAAGAACTCGAGTTCCCACCTTTCCCCCGGCACGGCCACGCTTAGCAGCAGCGCGTCGGACCGCACTAATTGGATGGAATACGGGACGCGTCGGCGATCGAGTTCCCTGCACAGTTCGTACAGTCGTTGAAGCGGATTCACGGTTTATTGAATCTACTGTCGGTAAGAAGCTTGAGAATTGTTCGATAACCGGGGAGGTTCTCATCAGCACCGGCACGAATTTCTGAGAGCGTCATGTCTGAGATGTCTGACCAGCTAGGAGAACCGGGCGGCAAAGACGCCCGCTGGATCGAGCCGACCTTGCTTTGGAGGATGTCGGAAACAGTCGGCTCATCAGGCGGTTGAGCTGCGCTAGGCGTACCCGGCCCCCATCCCGCTTCATCGGCGGATGTTGCGGCTTCTCCCTCGGCCGAAACACTGAACTCCCCGCCTGCCTGGAAGAACTCTGCGCCGACCGCCGAGTAAAGGAGCAAGCCCCCGTATACCGAGCCAATACCTTTGAAGAAGCTCCCGATCGATGCCGGACAGGGAGGTTCACAAATCGACCCGAGGCCTGCGGAGCTCAGACCGGAGGCTTGAAGGATCGCGGAGCATGCCGTCGACGAAGTACCTGGCGTTATGCACTGGATGTTGTACGGGTTGTCGATCGCAGCGCACACTTCTCCGCCCAGTCCGATCGGAACGTCACCGTTCGGATCCACCGCGTTAACCGGGTTGTCCCCGGTGTACGCATACGGCTCTCCCGTCTTTTCGACTTCCGGATCCACCGACAGGAACTGCCCCGTCTGCGGGTCGTAGTAGCGATCTACTGAAAAGCGTTACTCGGCCAGCGCTCCGGCGTTCGGGTCAACTGGGGATCCAGGAAGTCACCCGACAGTGTTGAAGCGATCCGACGGTGCGGGTTCCCGCACCTGGGCTTCCTTGTCGATCGCTTCGATTGGAGACAGTCATGACCGACATCGATGTCAACGTGCGCGACTACCTCGAGTGGATGCAGATTCACAATTACGCCGAGACGACAATCGACTGTCGACGCCGGTATCTCTGCTATTTCATGAGCTTTCTTGCGTCGCGAAACATCGTCGAAGCGAAGGACGTCACTCTCGAGGACCTCCTCGACTATCAGCGCTCGCTGTTCGAGTACCGAAAGCGCGGCGGACAACCGTTGTCGTTCGGCACCCAGATCCAGCGCCTCGTACCCGTCGCACAGTTCTTCTCCTGGCTCCGGCGTGAGCACCGACTCGTGGAGAACCCGGCAACAGACCTCCTCATGCCGCGTCCTGAGCGCAGCTTGCCTGAAGCGACCTTGACAGCGAACGAAATGTCGGCGCTCTTGAGAGCGCCCGAGGTCTCGAAGCCACTTGGCCTGCGCGACCGCGCCGTCTTAGAAGTCTTCTACTCATGTGGGCTTCGGAGGGGAGAGTTGATCTCACTCTGGCTTCGAGATGTCGATTTCGAGCGCGGCACCGTTTTCATCCGACGCGGCAAAGGCGCGAAGGACCGCTACGTGCCGATTGGTGAGCGCGCCCTTTTCTGGCTACGCCTCTACGTCGACGTGGTACGACCGAGATTTGTGTCCGCCGAGTACCCGAACCATCTCTTCTTGTCCTCGTCGGGCACACCGCTGTGTCCAGATTGGCTGTGTCGCAAGGTGCGCGCTTACCTCGCGATGGCCGGAATCGACAAGAAAGGGAGCTGCCACTTGTTACGTCACACGGTCGCGACGCTGATGCTCGAAGGGGGCGCTGACATCCGGTACGTCGCGGAGATGCTCGGACACGCGAGGCTCGAGACCACGCAGCGCTACACGAGGGTCAGCATCGACCATTTGCGGGTCGTTCACGCGAACGCCCATCCGGCGGCAGGGCTCGGCGTCGCCATGGCAGCCGAGCTACTTGAGGCACTCCCAGGCTCCAAGATGACTGCCGCCATGTGACGAGGCGGACTACCGCGTCAACGATGCACTTACGGCCGCAGCACCGGTCCCTCCTGTCGAGGCATATCCGGTGGAGGCTCGAAGAAATCGAAGTGGTCGAGGTCGGACTCAATTCGAGGACTGTGACCGACTCTCCGGGTAGCGAGCTCCCCTTCGTCTTCAGGGTGTGTCCCCAGCTCAACCCGTTCGAGGCCCGCTCGCATCACTTCGTGTGCCGACCGGTCGACGTCGTCGCGGTACATGACGCCTTCGAGGAGTGTGATTGCCTCGACTAGGGGTCGACGCGCGTGATCCTCAAACGCATCGTCGGAAGAGCAAACGAGGGCAACGTTCGTCTCCCGGCCGCGACTCATCGCGACGTAGAACTGCGCGGCTGTCATGCGCTGATCGACGAGCGCGTAGGAGCGATCGACGGTCAGCCCCTGTGCCTTGTGAACGGTGAGCGCGTAGGCGAGACCGAGATGCTCGCGCACGTACTCCCTCGGCAGCACTACGCGGCCGTGTCCGACGAGCGGCTCGACGACGAGCGAGCCGTCAACGCGGGCGTCGAGGACCTTCCAGCGGGCTCCGTTGCGGACGAACTCGCCCGAGTCCAACCGCAACCTCCGATCGTTGCGCAGCGTCACGACCTCGTCGTTGCGACTGGCGACCCCCGAGGTGAAGCGCACGCCCTCTTCTTCGACCTCGCCGCGACGGACCCGGTCTGCCCGGCACCGCCTCGCGAGCTCGTCGGCCGTCTCGTTGTCGTTCGCCGTGACGACGACCGACTTTCCTTCCTCCCGGGCGGCCCGCCAGACCCGATGGGCGCGATCGAGCATTTCATCTCGGCTACCGTCCTCGATCCGACCGTGGTTGCGGTAGGTGGAAAGGACGGTCGCGTCGCGAGCCCTCAGGCGCAGCGAGGCGGACGCTTCCCAGTCCTCGGCGAAGCGGCGCACGGTCTCCAATTCGCGAGCGCCATATTGGTCGACGAGCGTGCGGAACATCCCGCCGGGGCCGACCGCGCCGAGCTGGTAGGGGTCGCCGACCAGAACAAGCTTTGCCTGCGCCGCGGACACCGCGGCGGTGAGCTTGGCGAGGTCGTCGGTCCGCGCCATGCCCGCCTCGTC
>JBAVUF010000289.1:0-8994 GCA_049696635.1 Acidimicrobiales bacterium
GCCCGGCGATCGCCGCGTCGAGGACTGGCGGGTAGCCGCGCTAACGCGGCAGACGGCGCCAGACCGAACGGGGAACGTGAGGCACGATCGGCATCACGTAGCGCAGCGTCGGCGGCACCCACACAACGTCGTCACCAGCGTCGATCCCGGCGACGACCGCCCGTCCGACCGCCGCTGTCGTCGTCGACATCGGCATCTTCCCCGGCAGCCCAGCCGTCATCTTCGTCGAGACAAAGCCGGGTCGGACGATCGTGACACCCACCCCCGAGTCGGCGAGGACATCCTGAAGACCCTGGCTGAACCCGTCGAGACCCGCCTTGCTCGCTCCGTACACGAAGTTCGCGCGGCGGACCCGGATCGCCGCCGCCGTGGAGAAAACGACGATCCGACCCGCGTGCTGTTCGCGCATCCGTTTCGCGAACGCGGTCATCGCCGAGGCAAGGCCCGTGAAATTCGTAGTGATCTCATCACTGACGCGCGCCGGGGTCAGCTCGTCGAGCTCACCGGAACTGAGGACTCCGGTCGCGACGATGACGAGGTCGATCGTCCCTAAGCGCTCGGCCATCGCGTTCGCGAGCGCCTCGTGTGCATCGATCGCCCGGGAGTCGAACGCCACCGTTTCCACTTCGCGCACGCCGAGAGCGCGCAGTTCCTCGGCGACGCGCTCGAGCGCGGCGGGATGTCGACCGCCGAGCACGACGACGTCGATCCCCCTCGGTGCGAGCTCGCGCAGCACCGACCGCGCCAGGTCCGAACTCCCGCCGAGCACGACGATCCGACGAACCGACGCGCTGCGTGGTTCGGCATCTCGTTGCTCATCCGAACGTCCGCGCCCGTGGATCATTCACCGTCATCATGTCCGATCCGCGGACCCCCGTCCCAGGGATGGAAGTCCGCCGTGCGGGCCCCGTGACGTCAGACTGGGATCGTGCGTCTCGGCATCGGGTTGGCGGCGTTCGCGCTCGCCGTCGCCGCGTCTCAGACCCGCGTCTTCACCGACGGCGCCGACATCGTCACCGCCATGGCGTTGGCGGCGTTCATCGCGCTGGTCGTCGCGGCCCGATTTCGCCCGTCCGACCTCAAACGATCCTCGGTGTCGAGCGTCGCCGTCGCGAGCCGGGTCGACCCGCGCTCGGTCATCGTCTGGACCCTGCTCGCGGCGGGCGCACTCGGGTTCGAGCTCTTCAACTACACCGAGACGCCGAGGCGCGCCCACCCGACGGTGAGCTCGGCTCTCACCGTCCTCGCCACCCATTCGTGGACGCGGGGCATCGCATTTTTCGCCTGGCTCGCCCTTGGCGCGTGGATCGCTTGGTCATGACGTCGCGTGAGATCACCGTCGCACTCTGGGTCGTTATCGCCGCTGGTGCTGTGTTCCTCGAGGTCCTGTCGTACGCGTCACGGCGGTTCATCGCTCCCGCCGGTACCGTCGCTCGCCTTGCAACCCGGCCGGTCATCGGCCGCATCGTCGTCTCGCTCGCGTGGATGTGGCTCGGCTGGCACGTCTTTGCGCGCTAGGCACCGTCTGAAAGCGACGACGAGATCGCGGCCTCGAGCTCATCGACGCCCGCGTCGATCGTCCCGACTCGCGTGGCAAGTTCCGATGCGAGCGCCTCGCGATCTCCCGCTTCGAGCACGAGCAACTCGGAGAGGACTCCTTGTGTGTTCTCGCGCAGCGCCATCGTGAAGAACCATGCTCCGCTGCGACCCCGGCGTTGGGAGACGCCGACGACCTTCCTCCCCGCGATCGTCACCTCTCCGGGTCCGAGTCCGGAGAAGCAGACCGCGCGCGAGAACCTCGTCGGCACGAGCTCGCGGATCGGCTCAATCGGATCGGAGGGATTCCCGCTCTTTTCGATCGCGGCGATCCACAGCTCGGCGACCCAGTACGCGGCGCGTCCGATGTCGTCGTCGAAGAGCGGATCGTCGCGCGGTACGAAGAGATCGAGCCACACCTGTGCTTGTGGCGCGACGACGACGGCGCCACCGCCGCTTCTGCGCGTGACGAGTTCGTAGTCGCCCCGAAGCCGTCGCTTATCGTCGACTTCGGTCGGGCGCTGCGTGCTGCCGAGCACGACCGCTGGCGTCGTCGGGCGACAGAGGCTCGCGAGCCGTCTTGTCCCGACATCGGGCTGTGTGAGAACGAGCTGTTCGGCCGTCCCGACGCGATCGACGAGCGTCCACCCACCGCGCCAGGCGGGCACGTTCGTGCTCTCGAAGAGCGAGCTCAGACTGCGGCGCGACCGAGAGCCGGCGTCACGTACGGCTCCCATTCGGAACGGAACTCACCGCTCGCGGCGAGCAGCCACACCCTCGACCGCGGCGCCCTCGGTGGTCGTCGCAGCTTGAGCGCCGTCTCTTCCAAGAGCCGATCTTCTTTCAGCGAATTGCAGCGGCGACAGGCGGCGACAACGTTCTCCCAGATGTGCTTGCCGCCGCGACTCTTCGGGCGCACGTGATCGATGTTCTCCGCTTGACCTCCGCAGTACTGACAGCGGTGCCCGTCGCGGGCGAACACCGATCGGCGCGAGATCGCGATCCGGGTCTGATGCGGGACGTGAATGAAGTGCGCGAGTCGGATTACCGAGGGCTCGGCGAACGCCACCTTCTCGGAGCGATAGAGGCGACCGGTTTCGTGGATTAGCTCCGCCTTCTCGTTGATCACGAGGATGAGGGCCCGCCGCGACGGCACCACGCAAAGGGGTTCGAACGTCGCGTTGAGGACCAAGGACCGGCCGTTCACGACAGGTCCGATCGCCGTCCCGGACTTCCGCCCTCCGTCATTTCCGGCGAGGTTATCGCGCGATGCTTCAGCGCCGGCGAACACCGCGCCGCGTCGATCGCATGTTGCGCGCCCATGCGAGGTAGTCACTGACGTCTTCAGGCGACGGACGCGCGCGCGGGTCACCGTACGCGGTCTCGAGACGAAAGGCGATCCAGTGCCGGTCAGGGACGGGTAGCGGCGGCCACTTCCGCCACCACCTCGTCGGCACGAGTCCGAGACCAGTGCGGACTGCGATCGGCAGCAGCCCCGGCCGCCGGAGCACGCTCACGACGACGGCCCAGGCGACGGCGATCACCGCCTGGCGTTGCGAGAGTCTGCGAGTCTCAGTGGTCTCGATTGAACCGCGAGCGCAGCCTCCGGCCGATCAGGGAGAACTCCTCCCCCAGTCCGTTCGGCCTCCCCGTCCGCTTAGCGCCCTCTGCCCGGCTGGAGGCATGGCGTGCCGAGCGCTCAAACATCAGTGCGGCGAACAACATGACAAGGAAGCCAAAGGTGGCGACGACAGTCGAGGAGCGGAACTCGAGAAGCAGCACGACGAACCCGATGACGAACATGAGCACCGACCAACGCATCGAGCGTCCGGCGAGGGAGTGCCGGGCTCTCGCCTCGACCCGACCGCGAAAGCCAGGGTCGTGCTCGTAGAGCTTCTGCTCCATTTCGTGGAGAATCCGCTGCTCTTCTTCGGATAGCGGCAAAGGCCCTCCCGAGTTGCCCCCAGCTCCCGCCCGGTCAGCGGCGGGGTCCGAACCGAACGCTAATCGCCGCCTTCCCCCGTCCGGTACGCGTCATTGTCGCGCGGTCCGTTCTGGCCAACAATTGACGAAAACGAAGTCACCGTCGCCTCTTCACGCGCCGGCTGCTCTCGAAAACACCGATTGTGTCCGCCGACCCGATCGCGCCTCGACCGAACCGCTGCCGGATCGCCTCGGTGGCAATCCCGGACGCGGCCGAACGCGTCCCGCCGCCCGGCGCGGCAGAGTCGTCGCCCGGTCCTGGGGCTTCACCGAACAGCTCGAGCTGGACGACTGGGGGCGACGCCTCTTCGAGATTCGAAACGCTCACCCCGAGCAGCCGCACGCCCCGATCGACGTCGATGGAGGCGAGCAGCCCCGTCGCGATCGCGGCGATTTCTGAGGACTGCGTGACCGGTCGCCGCCCGGTCTTCGATCGAACGATGGTTTCGAAGTCTCCGAATCGCGCCTTCACCGAGACGGTGCGCGCCACGATGCCGCGCTCACGCAAGTGGGCGGCGACTGACGTGGCGTACCCACGCGCCTTGCGCTCGAGCGAAGGCCGGTCGAAGTCGTCAACATCGAAGGTTTCCTCGTGTCCGATGGATTTCACCTCGCGATCAACGGTCACCCGACGCTCGTCACGCCCCGTGGCGAGGTCGTCGAGGTACTCGCCGATCGACGTCCCGAGAGCCGAGGCGAGGCGGGCGCGTCCGACGACGGCGAGGTCCCGCACCGTCGTCACGCCCATGCGACCGAGACGCTCCGCAGTCTTCGGACCGACTCCGGGCAGCGCACGGACGGAATGGGCGTGCAAGAACGCGAGCTCTCTTTCCGGCGTGATCACTTTCACGACCTCGCCCCGCACGACTCGGCCGTCGCGTACCTGCGGTTTCGCCGCCTTCGAGGCGAGCTTCGCAACGAGCTTCGACCTGCCGACGCCGAGCGCACACGAAAGCGAGAGCTCGTCGCGTACTCGCTCGTGGAGCATCCAGGCGATCGCTTCACTTTCACCGAAGAGATGGTGCGCGCCTGACACGTCGAGATAGGCCTCGTCGAGCGACAGCGGCTCGACGAGAGGTGTGATCGCCTTGCAGATCACCATCAGCTGCTCGGCGACCTCGGCGTAAGCGCCGTGTCGGGGGCGGATAACGACGAGGTTCGAACAGAGCCGCCGCGCCCGTCCCATCGGCATCGCCGAACGGATGCCGAACGCCCTCGCCGGGTACGACGCCGAGGCGACGACAGCGCGCGGCCCTGTCCCGCCGACGACAACGGGTTTCCCCGCAAGCGAAGGATTCTCGAGCACTTCGACGGCGGCGAAGAACGAGTCCATGTCGAGGTGGAGGATGTCGATCGAAGGGGGGCCGCCTTGAAAAGACCCGGTCATGGTCCGATCTCCCCGCCCGGTCAATGGGCGAGATAGACGCGCCGGAACGACTCGGCGAAGGCGACACCCACCTGCACACCCACATCCGCAGCGCGTTCTTGGATCACCGGGAGGACCGCGTCGCGATCTTCGAGCTGGCTCGTGTGGCACGCAACGGCGTCGGCTTTGCGCTCGATGGTCGCGGTGATGTCGATGGCGACATCTGGTTCGAGCGTCCCGGACAACAACACGAACTCGACGGCGTGCGGCTTCCCCGCGTCGCGGAAGTATGCGGGTTTTGCGGCGGCAGGTGATGCGGCGTCGAGCGCCGCAAAACCGACGACGCGGTGATCTCGATGGTTGTAGTAGTGCGAACCGAAGAAGACCGCGAGCGGATCAGGGCAGACGATGACCTCGGGCCGGAAGGCGCGGATGCACTTGACGATCTCGTGTCGAAGTGAAAGATCGTTGTCGAACTCGCCGTCGTTGTGGCCGAGTTGATGGACCCTTGCAACGCCGACGACCGAAGCGGCGCGAGCAATCTCCTCGGCGCGCCGATCAATGAGTTCCTTCGCTCGTACCGACGGGTCATGCGTCCCCTTGTCGCCGCGGGCGCAGACGACGAGCTCGACGGAGCATCCCTCGTCCACCCAGCGTGCGAGAGTCCCTGCACAGGCGACGTCTGCATCGTCGGGGTGTGCATAGATCGCCATTGCGCGCTTCGGTCGCGCGACAAGTAGCTCAACGGCCACGTCGACCCGCGCTCGACGTATGGCGCTTCGGCGCCGTCGCCTTCGTGAGCAGACCGGCTTCGCGCTGGAAGTCGCTCAGGTTTTCGAATCCCTTGTAGACGCTCGCGAAGCGGATGTACGCGACCTCGTCGAGCTCCTTCAAGAGATCGAGCACCGACATCCCAATCTGTTCTGAGCTCACGGACCCGCCGAGCGCACGGACGTGCTCCTCGACCACCTTCGCGACAGTCACAATCTGGTCGTCGTCGACGGGGCGGTTCTTCGTCGCCGCCCGGACGCCCGCGACGACCTTTTCGAGCTGGAACGGCTCCCGGTCGCCGGAGCGCTTGACAACGAAAACGACGGGCTCGGCGAGTCGCTCGAAGGTCGTGAAGCGATAGCCGCAATTTCGGCACTCGCGACGCCGGCGAATTGCGTGCGATTCGTCCACTTCTCGGGAGTCGACGACGTGATCGTCAGAAACCGAGCAGTTGGGACAACGCATCAGCGTTCTGTGAGCCCGCTCGACGGACGCCTGGGCACGCACGGAGAGTAGGGCCTATCGCGGGCTCGATCTCGCGCCCCGAAGATCAGCGACTTTTTTGGGTGATCGATCGTGAGGCGAACGCTGACGGGATCCGCAGCTCTGTTCCAGGCCGAAATGAGGCGCCGCGGAGCTCGACTGCAAAGGAATGGACGAGTGCGGGAACGTCGCGGCGAGGCACGAGACTCTGGGCGATCGACTCCAAGGTGTCGCCCGCACGGACCACGTACACCGCCCCTGCGGCGGTCCTGAGTGCTGGTGGTGGCTCGGCTCTTGGTGACTGGGCGAGCACCCCGGTTCCGAACCACAGCCCGACAAGACAGCACACAGCGGCCACCGTGCCGAGGCGGCGCCGGGCCATCTTCTTTCGCGAGCGAGCGCCGCGGTCCATGCCCGTCGCGCCACCGATCTCGTCGCCGACAAGTCTGAGGCGACCCGTCCCTTCGACCGGCGGGCGAAGGACGGGGCGTCCGATCGTGCTCGGTACTGCGGCCATTTCGACCTCCCCGGCTGTGCCTGGCTGTGCGTACAGGTGTTCGGTCCTGACGGCATCGTTCCACGAACGTCTGTTCGATGTCAACGATTCATCGAACGGGTGTTCCACGAACGGATGTTTGCATGGGGCTGTCTCACCCGGTACCGTGGCGCTCCGATCCACCAGAGCGAACAGGGGGTATGCCGTGGCCGAGACGCAGCTTTCGGGGAAGCGGCGCCAGATCCTCGAATTCATCGAGCGCCAGGTGCGTGAGCGGGGCTATCCGCCTTCGGTGCGGGAGATCGGTGAGGCTGTCGGGCTCACGTCGTCATCGACCGTTCACGCCCACCTCCAGATCCTGCAGCGGCACGGCTTTCTCCGACGGGATCCAACGAAGCCGCGCGCCATCGTCGTGTCCTTCGAACCCGCTTCCGGCGCGGCGATCGGCGCTCGCCCCGTCGCGCACGTACCTTTGCTCGGCAACGTCGCGGCTGGCACGGGCGTCCTCGCCGAGGAGAACGTCGAAGAGGTCCTCCCCGTCCCCGAGGACCTGACTGGTCCCGGCGAGCTGTTCATGCTGCGCGTGCGCGGCGATTCGATGATCGGTGCCGGCATCTTCGACCGCGACCTCGTCGTCGTCCGTCGCCAGCCGGACGCCGAGCCGGGCGACATCGTCGTTGCCGGCATCGGTGACGACGAGGCGACGGTGAAGACCTTCCGGCGCCGGCGCGGAAAGGTCGTGCTCGTGCCATCTAATCCCGCCTTCGACGAGATCGAGCTGCCACCCAACGACGTCGCCATCTACGGCAAGGTCGTGACGGTGCTGCGCGCGCTCGACTGAGGGATCTTCGACACAGCTCAACTCGTCGCGAGGACCGCTACCAAGAACGCGAGATAGCTCCCGATGATCGTCGCGCCGACGAGGCGGTTGATTCCCGAGCGGGCGAACGACG
Source organism: Acidimicrobiales bacterium (assembly GCA_049696635.1). Classification (GTDB taxonomy): domain Bacteria; phylum Actinomycetota; class Acidimicrobiia; order Acidimicrobiales; family Bog-793; genus CAVRXQ01. The sequence continues at coordinate 7,589 of JBAVUF010000289.1, forward strand.
CAACAACGAGTAGAAGCGACATCGCGATGTACCAGGCCGCGACGAGCGTCACGTGGCTCGACGGACTGCCGATTCCGAAGATCGCGGCGGGAATGAGGAATCCCGCAGTGATGTTGAGCGCGTTCGAGTTGAACGCCGTGCTGAGCGTCGCCGCGCCTCGACGGCGACGCGCCAAGTAGATGCCCGCAACGGCGTTCGGCACGCTCGTCACCGCTGCGAGAACGATCCCCCCGATGACGATCGCGGGCACGTGAAAGTGTCCTCCGAGGGACGATCCGGCGCGTTCCATCGCCGTGCTCGCGACAATCACCGCGACGAGCGCCACTGTGCCGACGACGAAGTCCCCGGTTTGTGCTTTCGTCGACGGAATCGCAAGCTTCAGTTCCGACTCTTCTTGCTGAATCGCCGCCTCGAACCACCGACGCCGAGCCGCCGCGAGCGGGACACGACGCGGCAGACGTCCGTGCGTCGCGTTCAACGCGACGTAGGGCGCGATCACGACGATCACGAGGATGATGCCGACCGTGGCGGAGACCACACCGAGCACGGCCAGCAGACAGATCACCGCCGTCCAGACGGTCACCACACCGGTGAGCAGGACGACCCGCCAATGCAGCGCGATGCTGCCGGCGACGAGTGCACCGACTCCGAGCAGCGCGGCCAGGTTGAAGACGTTCGATCCGAGCACGACGCCGGCGCCGATCGCGCGCTGTCGGTGGATGAGCGCGCTCGTCGCCGACGTGATCTCCGGTGCATCGGCCGCCAGGGCGGCGATCAAGCCGAGGATGGCCTCAGAGACTCCGAAACGGCGGCTGATCCGTTCGATGCGCGAGACGAGCAGCCAGCTGGTCGCGAGGCTCACCCCGGCGCCGGCCGCGAACACCACTGCGGACGAGGTCACCAAGTTGGGATCGCGTCCGTGACGCGTGCCCCCGAAGGCCGCGGGGCCGAGGGCAGCTCGGGAAAACGTGGACGCATCTAGCCGGCCTCCAGCACGAGTTTGTGCCGACCAGGCTTCCCGGCGCTCCGCACAGATCGTACCGACCCGAGGACGGGCCGGCCCGAGTCAGGACGCGTCGCCCCCGATCAGTACTTGCAATGTCGCGTACACCCGGTCCAGGTCGTCGCGCGTCACGAACTCATCCGGTCGGTGAGCTAGTTCCGGGTCGCCGGGGCCGAAGTTTGCGGCCGGGATGCCGCGCTCCGCGAAATGCGCGACGTCGGTCCAACCGAGCTTCGCCCGAGGCGGCGCACCCGACTTCTCGACGAGTTCGGAAAGGAACGGATGCTCGAGCGACGGAGGCGCGGCGATATCGACCGCTTCGATGTCGAGCGCGTCGCCGATCGACGCGTCGAGCGCCGGACCGACGAGCGCTTCGATCGCCGCGAACGCGCTCGGCGTGTCG
>JBAVUF010000290.1:0-3369 GCA_049696635.1 Acidimicrobiales bacterium
CAGGGCGTGCGCATCGTGCGGGGCGTCGGGCGTCTCGTCGGCCCCCATGACGTCGAGATCGCCCTGCAGCACGACGGCGGCGCGACAGGGCGCGAGACCCTTACCGCCGACGCCGTGCTCTTGGCGACCGGATCGACGCCGCGCGTCCCCGACTGGGCGGAAGTCGACGGCTAACGGATCCTCATCACGCGGCAGGCCTATCCGCCGCCTCTCATCCCCGAAGAGCTCATCGTCGTCGGGTCCGGGGTCACAGGCGTCGAGTTCGTCCACATGTTCCGATCGCTCGGTTCGCGCGTCACATTGATCGTCTCTCGCCAGCAGGTCCTGCCGACGAAGGATCCCGAGGTCGCAGCGGCGCTCGAGACGGATTTCTTGGAGAGCGGCGTCTCCCTCGTGAAGGGGGCGCGTGCCTCGAGCGCGGTCGTGAAAGACGACGCCGTCGTCGTTGACTGTCTCGATGGACGGGTGATCCGGGGCTCGCACGTCCTGCTCGCGATCGGCTCGATCCCCTCGACGGACGGACTCGGAACAGAGAACGCCGGCGTCGATCGCGATGCGGCGGGCTACGTGCCGGTGAACCATCACTGTCAGACGAACGTCCCGCACATCTACGCTGCGGGGGACATCTCCGGTCGTCTGCAGCTTGCGTCGGTCGCGACCATGCAGGGCCGCAAGGTGGCCGAACACGTCGTCGGACTGCACACGCGCGAACACCGACATCTCGACTACGACAAGGCCGCTTCGGCGATCTTCACCGAACCGGAGATCGCTGACGTCGGCCTCGCCGAAGCCGACGCGTTCGCGCTCGGACGCAAGATCCGCGTGACGAAGGTTCCATTCGCCGCGAATGCGAAGGCGACGATATCTGGTGACCCGAGGGGGTTCGTGAAGCTCGTCTCGGATCCCCAGACGGGCGTCGTCCTGGGCGGAGCGATCGTCGGCGCTCACGCCGCGGAGCTCGTGAGCGTCCTCGCGCTCGCCGTGACCGCGCGTCTGAGGGTGACCGACCTCGCGGAGAGTCTCTTCGTCCATCCGGCGCTCGCGGAGGCGCTCGCGGCGGCCGCAGAATAAAGGACCCGCGCTCGGGCCTCTACCCGGCGCGTCGGCGCTTGCGGCCCGCGGCGTAGATCCGTTTCGCCTCGTCGACGTCTTCGCGTCGCGGTCCATGGCCGCTGCCGGGGACCTCGAGTACGGCCGGAACGTGATCGAGCGCGTCGTGGCTCAAGAGCCATCCGAGCGCGATCTTCCCGATCTTGCCTTCGTCGAGGTTCTCGTGGCGGTCGCGGTTCGCACCGAAAGGGACCTTCGACTCGTTCAGGTGGATGCATCCCAACCGGTCGAGTCCGAGAACCTCGTCGAACCGGTCGACGGTCGCGTCGGCGTCGTGACGATTGGCGAAGGAGACACCCGAAGCGAACAGGTGCTGGGTGTCGAGGCAGAACCCGATGCGCGCGTCGCCCTTCGCGGCCTCGAGTATCCGTGCGAGCTCTTCGAAGCTGCGCCCGATCGTGCCACCCGCTCCCGCCGTGTTCTCGAGCAGCAGGGGAGCAAGCGGTTGTGAGGTCGCGGCCGACGCTTCGTCGCACGCCACGACGAGAAGCGCCGCCACCGGCGCGATCGCGCCATCGATGCCGGCGCCCCGATGGCTACCGGCGTGGAGTACGACCCCGGCGGAGCCGATCTCGGAGGCCGCCACCAGGTTTTCGACGAGCGCGTGATGTGAGCGCCGAACGAGCGCCTTGTCGGTCGACGCGAGGTTGATGAGGTAGCTCGCGTGGCAAAAGGTCGCTCGGATCATCTCGTCATCTGCCTGAACGACGCGGAATTCGGCGAGGGCCTCTTTCGAGTGCGAGTGGCTCTTCCACATTCGTGGGCTCTGGGTGAAGATCTGGATCACGTCGGCGTCGCGCTCGTGGCCACGCTCTAGCGCCTTCAGAAGTCCGCCCGACGAGCTGACGTGGGCGCCGATGAGCACGAACGAGACGGTACGCGGCGGCGCGTAGCGTGGGCGGACGTGGCACGAAAGTTCGTCGTCCAGACGTTTGGCTGCCAGATGAACGAGCACGACTCGGAGCGGATCGCGGCCGATCTCGTCGCTGCCGGGCTCGATCGCACCGAAGACGTCGCCGACGCCGACGTCGTTGTATTGAACACCTGCTGCATCCGGGAGGCCGCCGAGACGAAGCTCTACGGTCACCTCGGCCACCTGAAGTCGATTGCCGATCACCGACCGGGCATGCAAATCGCCGTCGCCGGCTGTCTCGCTCAACGAGTCGGCGCCGACATCTTGGCGCGCGCCCCGCACGTCGACGCGATCTTCGGGACCCACAACGTCGGTCGTGCGACGCACCTTTTGGACGAGGCACGACGAACCGGTTCGCCCGTCGTCGAGATCCTCGACGTGCCGTCCGACGATTCAGAGGCATTCCCCTCCGCGCAGGCGATCCGCCCCGAGCTTCCGTACGCGGCTTGGGTGACGATCCAGGTCGGATGTGACAACTCCTGCGCGTTCTGCATTGTGCCGACGGTGCGCGGCAAGGAACAGAGTCGCCCCTTCGCAGAGCTCGTCTCCGAGGTGCGCGCGCTATCAGAACAGGGGACCTCCGAGGTCACCCTGCTCGGCCAGAACGTCAATTCCTACGGCCGCGACCTGACGCTCGTCGCACGCACAGGTGGGCTCGACGCGACCCGTAGCGAGCGACTGGTCGGCGGGGCATGGGTCGGCCGCGCCGAGGGACGCGCGGAGCCGCTTTTTGCGGACCTTCTCCGCGCGATCGGTGCAATCGAGGGCATCCGCCGGATTCGTTTCACGAGCCCGCACCCAAAGGACCTTCGTCCCGAGACGATCGCGGCGATGGCCGAGACCGATGCGGTCTGCGAGCAGCTCCACTTGCCGGTGCAGTCCGGAAGCGACCGGGTGCTCTCAGCGATGCGTCGTGGGTACACCGCGGAGCGCTACCTGCGGCGGCTCTCGATGGCACGGGCGGCGATCGACGACCTCTCAGTGACGACCGACGTGATCGTCGGCTTCCCGGGCGAGACCGAGGCCGACTTTGAACAGACGCTGGCGCTCGTCGCTGAGGCCGGATACGACGGTGCCTTTACTTTCATTTTCTCGCCGCGTCCCGGCACGCGGGCGGCCGAGATGACCGACAGGTTCGTCCCGAAGGAGGTGATCGCCGACCGCTTCGCCCGCCTGAAGGATGTCGTCGACCGCTCGGCGCGCCGGCGCCACTCGGCGCGCATCGGTCGCGTCGAGGAGGTCGTCGTCGAGGGCACGTCGAAAAAGGACGCTGCGATCGCCGCAGCGCGCACGCGTCAGGGCAAGCTCGTCCATTTCGACCCGGGCGCTTCGGCACTGTCGCCGGG
>JBAVUF010000291.1:0-2245 GCA_049696635.1 Acidimicrobiales bacterium
TCCGTCGGATCGATGATCGCTTCCTCGGGTTCGGAGACGTCCGACTCGTTGTCGTGCTCGGCTTCGCGCTGGGGTGGCTCGGGATCGGCTACGTCCTCGGCGGGTTCTTTGTCGCGAATCTCCTCGGAGCTCTCTTAGGGGTCGCGCTCATCGCGCTCGGGCGGGCGACCCGCAAGTCGGCGATCCCGTTCGGACCGTTTCTTGCATCGGGTTGCGAGATCGCCTTACTCACCGGACCGCTGTTTCATTCGTTCCATGTCGCGTGAACGTAGGCCAGTTCCGCTGGCATTGAGCCGCGCGCGAAGACGTGAGGCCACGCGCTCGATATAGGCAATTCTGGATGTCGAAACGCGTTGAGCGCGGACGTATTCATTGGCGATGCGGCACGCTTTCCGACGCGTCCCTGCGCTCCCTTTCCCTCTCCGGCAGATTGCGGCTCGCAGAGTGCCGAACGTCGCACGCGCGCCTTCGGCCATTTGCTGTAGGAGGACAGCGCGATCGGATCGGCGATCCGATCGCCGCAGTTCCGCCGACCAAGCCCGCGGGCTGCGCGTTCGGCGTTCTTCGAAAGTCGTGTGGGCGGCTTACCCCCGGGAACGGGCAAGTTCCTTCGGGTAGATGGTGACCTCGAGCGCGGATTCGTACGAGATCGTCCCCGCGTCGATCAGATCGATGAGGCTCATCTCGAGGGTGCGCATTCCCTCGCCGACCGAGGTCGTCATGACGTTGCGGAGCTGGTGCGTCTTGCCGTCGCGAACTAACGCCCGGCAGGCGAAATTTGCGAGCAAGATCTCGATCGCCGCCACGCGGCCACCGTCGACGCGATTGACGAGTCGCTGGGCGACGACCGCGGCGAGTGATCCGGAGAGCTGCATCCGTACGAGGTCCTTCTTGTCCGCGGGGAAGACATCGATGATCCGGTCGATCGCCTGCGGCGCGTCGTGGGTGTGCAAGGTCGCGAACACGAGGTGGCCCGTCTCCGCCAAGGTGAGGGCGATCTGGATGGACTCGAGGTCACGCATCTCACCTATGAGGATGACGTCCGGGTCTTCACGGAGCGACGCCCGAAGGGCGTGCGCGAACGTCGGTGTGTCGACACCGACTTCGCGTTGGTCGACGACCGCGAGGTCGTGTTCGTGCAGGTATTCGATCGGGTCTTCGATCGTGACGACGTGTACCTTGCGTGTGTGGGTGATGTAGTCGATCAGCGCGGCGAGTGTCGTCGACTTCCCAGAGCCCGTCGGTCCGGTGACGAGAACGAAGCCCCGCGGCAGGTTCGCAAGATCGAGGAGGCTCTTTGGGAGCCCGAGCTCTTCAACGGTAGGAATGCGCATCGGGATCATCCGCATCGCGAGGGCGGGACTGCCGCGTTGGTTGAACGCGTTCGCCCGCATGCGCGCCCGATGACCCCAGGAGAACGAAAAATCGACGTCTTTGCGGTGCTCGTAGATCGCTTGGAGCTCGGGATTCAGCAGCGAACGAATGACGCGCTCGATCTGATCAGGCGAGAGCGCGTCTTCCCCGGGGACCTCGATGAGATCCCCGTCCACTCGCAGTCTCGCCGGCGAACCCGAGCTGAGCAGCACGTCGGAACCGCCCTTGTCCCAGAGCGATTCGAGCCAGGCGTCAACTGAGGAGGTTTCCGAAGCAGTCACTCAGATCTTTCCAGTCACTCGTCGTCTTTGATTGGTGCATGGCCCCAGGTCCGGCGTAACCGAACCTGGGGCCATTTGGACTGAACGCAGAGCTTGCGGTTAGGCGCCTGCGCAGACGTTCAGGCCGGCGATCTTGCTGCCTGCCTTCGCGGGCCATGTGAAGTTGTCGTAACCGGTCGGGGTGGTGACACCCGTCGTGGTGTACCCGTCGATCTTGTCCGCCGGGTCATCCGTCTTCAGTTTCACCAAGACGTTTCCCGATCCGTTCATCGAGACGAAGTAATAGCCCGTGTTCTTCGGGAACGAGTGCAGGTACGGACCGCCGCTTGCAGACGTCGTGAGGACGCCCGTGGTCGCCGGAATTGTCCCGCTGTTCGTCGCTTCGAATGCCGCGATCGCGCTCTCGACGGTCTTTGCGTCCGTGTTGCAAGCGGCGACCGCGCTCTGGCTCGTGAAGGCTCCAACCGCGAACGCGACGATCGCGGCGAGGATACCCAGGATCAGGACGACGATCAGGAGTTCAATAAGGGTGAAACCCTCCTCTTCCTGCGCGTCGTCGGCTTTTGTTCGGTGCAGCTTCATAAAGGCTT
>JBAVUF010000292.1:0-3308 GCA_049696635.1 Acidimicrobiales bacterium
ACGTCCGAGAGGCGCGCGCGAACCCGGACGCCTTTCGCTCAGCCCTCGAACGCAAGGGCGCCGACCAGCTCTTCGATGAATTCCTCGCCACCGACGAGGACTGGCGCGAACAGACGCGGAGAGTCGAGGCGCTGCGCGCGAGAACGCGGCCGAAGGGTCGCCCCGACGAGGCGGAACTCGTCGTGCTCGCCAAGGCGAAGGAGGACTTGCGCGCAGAAGAGGCAAAGCTCGTCCCGATCTCAGAGCGCCGGGCCGACCTGCTAGCGAGGATTCCGAACCCGCCTGATCCCTCTGCGCCCGACGGAACAGCCGACGAGGACGCAGTCGAGGTCCGGCGGGTCGGCGAGCCTCGCGAGTTCGGCTTTCCCGTCCGCGAGCACCTCGAGCTCGGCACGTTTGCAATGGACAAGGCGGCGCAGCTTTCCGGATCACGCTTCGCCTACCGGATCGGCGACGCGGCGCTCGTCGAACTCGCGCTCTACCGCTTCGCCATCGACCGCGTCGTCGACCGCGGCTTTCTCCCGGTGCTTCCTCCCGTGATCGTGCGTGAAGAGGCGATGTTCGCGACGGGGTTCCTGCCGACCGAGGAGGCGAACCTCTACCACGTCGAACCCGACGGGCTCTACCTGACGGGAACCTCGGAGGTCGCGCTCGCCTGGTTGCACGCCGACGAGATCCTCGATGCGGCCATGCTGCCGCTTCGCTACGCGGGCTATTCCACGTGCTTCCGGCGGGAGTCGGGTGCCGCCGGGCGTGACACGCGGGGGATCTTCCGCCTCCACCAGTTCGACAAGGTGGAGATGTTCGTCTTCTGCGCGCCCGAGGACTCCGCGGACGAGCATGAGGCGCTGCTCGCGATTGAAGAAGACATCGTCCGCTCCTTAGGGATCGCCTACCGGGTGGTGAATATCGCCGCCGGAGATCTCGGGCCTTCGGCGACGAAGAAGTACGACATCGAGGCGTGGATACCTTCGCAGCGCCGTTACCGGGAGATCACCTCGTGCTCGAACACGACCGACTACCAGGCGCGCCGGCTTAACACGCGCCTTCGTGACGACGACGAGCGCCGCATCGTCCACACCTTGAACGGCACCGCAATGACGGCGCGCTGTCTCATCGCCCTGATGGAGACCTTCCAAGAGCGCGACGGCAGCGTCTCGGTGCCGCCGGCGCTCATCGCCTTCGGGGCGCCGGAGCGGATCTCAACTTGAGCGGTCGTTCCCCCACGGGAGATACAACAGCCCTCCTTCGGGCGTGAACGCCGCGCCAACGGTGGTGATCGGGCTGACGACGCCGGTCGACGGATCGAGGCTCGCGAGGTAGTTCGCCGAGTACCCCGGACCCGGGCACGTCATGGGAGCGCTGTCCGCGCCGCACGGCGTGGCGGCGACGACCGGTTGGTTCGGCGTGAACGGGCCGGTGATCGTGTCGATCGCGTCGTTCGTCGAGTCGGTCGCATAAAGGCGCCCCGAACCGGACGGCCACGCCGTGTCGTCGATCGACTGCGAGAGCGAAAGCACAGAGAGGCTCTGGTGGCGACCGCCCAAGTTGTGCACGTAGATCTGTTCCTGGTCGCCCTGGCTGTCGAGCACAAAGTCGCCTCCGAAGCGGGTGCCGTGCGGCACGACCTCGTTCGAGTCGGGGTCGGTGAGCGCAAGCGTCGTCGTCGAGCCGATCGAAGCGTCTGTGTTCGCGGCCGTCGCCGAGTCGTCGTCGTAAAAGACGGGGGACACCATCGCGGCGTTCGTTGTCGGGTCGAGCACGACGGAGTACACCGCCGGCGATCGCGGCGGCACCACGCCGTTGTTGGTCGTACCAGGCGCCGAGGCGCTGATCAGGATCTGACCGCGGTAGACAGAGATCGCGTCGGTGCCGCCATCGTGCGGCAGTGATTCGTTGTAGGCGTAGTGGACGATCTGACCTGTCGCCGGGTTGATCGTGTAGAGACTCGACTTGGCATCTTCGTTCACGGTTGCGATCACCAAGCCGGTCTGAGGATCAGCGGTCACACCATCGGTCTTTCCCTGGACGTCCCACTGCGCGACGGGATCACCGTTGGGAAGGAATTCGACGACGGTGCTGTCGAGGTTCCCATCGGTGCTCGCCTGACCTTGAGGTCCGACGCCGTTTTGGAACCCGGTGAAGATGTCTCCGCCAAGTGTCGTGATGTCGTCGGGGTCCGACAGTGTCTCGGTGGTCGGCGTGCCGGTTCCATTTGGCGAGTAGGTGTGACTGAGAGTCGAGCCGGACAAGATGACGTGCACCGTGAAGGCGGTTGGCTGCCCAGCGTGGTGATGCCGTCCGTTTGTGGTGCCGCTGGCGCCGGCAGAGTTTGTCGCGAGCGATACGCCGATAGGAACGAGCGCGCTCGCGACGACGACCGCGAACGTGCGAGATATGAACCGTCGCATGAGACCTCCGGAAGGAACAGAAGTGTTCGTGTTGTTGTTAGCAGCGGCGCGCAACGCCAGGATCACCACCGAGTGCCAAGCAGCTGAAGAGAACCTGAATTCTGCGCGTCAGGCGTGCTGCGAAGTCGTTGCGCTTTCGTTTCGCTAACGGCGCGTGCGCGCCAATCCGAACAGCGGTCCAGGGCCAGCCCCGAGAACTCCCGCGCCCGACGCGAGAAGTCCCTCTCGGACAAAGGACTTCGCGTCTTCGATTGCTGGGAGGACCTCCAGGCCGAGCGCGAGATTGGCAGCGATCGCCGCCGAGAGGGTGCATCCGGTCCCATGGACGTTCGGGGTGTCGACCCACGGAGCCCGCAGCCACAACACATCGCCGTCTCCGACGACCACCGCGTCGGCCGCGTCCTTTCCCTTGCGATGGCCTCCCTTCACGACGACGCCACCGGCGCCGATCGCGCGCAGCTCGCGCGCCGCGCGCTCCATCTCGGCCTCGTCGCGTACATCGTGCCCGACGAGCACCTCGGCCTCGTCGAGGTTCGGCGTCACAACGGTCGCGTGCTTGATGAGCTCGAGGTAGGCGCTGCGAGCGTCACCCTCGACGAGACAGGCACCGGACGCCGCGACCATCACCGGGTCGACGACGAGGTTCGGCAATGCTCCTTTTGACGCCCTGTCGGCGACGACGCGCACGACGTCGGCGCTCGCGAGCATGCCGGTCTTCACCGCCGCGACCGGCAGGTCGTCCAACACGGCCGCGAGCTGCGCCTCGACGAATGCCGGGCTCATCTCCTCGATCGCCCGCACCGAAAGCGTGTTCTGCGCCGTCACCGCCGAGACGACGAGCGCGCCATAGACGCCGTAGGCAGAAAAGGCGCGCAAGTCGGCGGCGATCCCGGCGCC
>JBAVUF010000293.1:0-11040 GCA_049696635.1 Acidimicrobiales bacterium
GACGGCGACCGGCAGGCTCTCCGCGACTGGCGGCGGTGACGCGTCCTGCGCGGCGCGCAGGCTGTCCGCCGCGCGGCGGGAGTAGATGAAACGCCCCTCGATCACCGCGTCGGAGATCACCCGGCACATCAACCGTCCGGAACGGATCGCGTCGTCGTTGCCGGGGATCGGGTAATCGATCTCGTCCGGGTCGCAATTCGAATCGACGACCGCGACGACTGGGATCCCGAGCTTGCGCGCCTCGGTGACGGCGATGTGTTCCTTTTTTGTGTCGATGACGAAGAGGGCGTCCGGTCGCTTCGAAAGACGGCGAATGCCCCCCAGGTTGCGGGCGAGCTTCTCGAGCTCGCGCTGGAGCATCAGCGCCTCTTTCTTCGGCATCTGCTCGAATTCGCCAGAGTCACGCTGACCCTCGAGCTCGGCGAGCTTGCGGACGCGGCTCGAGATCGTCTCGAAGTTCGTGAGCATGCCGCCGAGCCAGCGCTCATTGACATATGGCATGCCACAAGCCGTCGCGTACTCGGCGATCGGCCCCTGGGTCTGCTTCTTCGTCCCGACGAACAGCACGGTGCCGCCGTCTGCGACGAGGTCGCGCACGAAGGCGTACGCCTTTTCGATCCCGGCGAGGGTTTGGTGCAGATCGATGATGTAGATGCCGTTGCGCTCCCCGTAAAGGAAGCGCTTCATCTTCGGGTTCCAACGTCGCGTTTGGTGCCCGAAGTGAACCCCGGCTTCGAGCAGCTGCTTCATTGTGACGACGGCCACGCGTCGGTCCTCCCAACGGTTGTACGCGCCGGACACCGCGCCCGAAGGCGACCGTGGGTTTGCCCGGTTCGAGGTTTTGTCGGACCCGGTCGGGCCCTAACAGATGGTACCGGAGAATTTCTGCCCCTCATCAGGGGCGGCGCCCGGGCAGAGCGAGGAGCCGCCGCCTCGGGCACTCAAGATCGGGGGTGAGACTTTTCGTAGACGGCGACGAGACGCTCTTTTGATACGTGGGTGTAGCGCTGGGTCGTCCGCAGGCTCGAGTGGCCGAGCAGCTCTTGCACGACCCGCAGGTCGGCCCCCCCGTCGAGCAGATGCGTGGCGAAGGTGTGGCGCAGGGCGTGCGGGTGGGTCGGCGCGACGGATCGGGCGTCGATCACCCGGCGGACGTCGCGCGGCGACATCCGGTGACCCCTCCGGTTGAGGAAGACCGCGTCCTTCGGGGAGTCCGTCTTTCCCAGCACGGCTCGGTGGCTATCGAGATAGCTCACGAGGGCGTCGACGCTCGGCTCGCTCATCGGCACCCGGCGGGACTTGTTCCCCTTGCCGAGCACGGTGACGACGCTGCGGCCGAGTTCGAGATCGCGCCGGTCAAGGGCGCAGCACTCGGCGACGCGCAATCCGGATCCGTAGAGCAGCTCGACGATCGCGAGGTCCCGCGCCCCGACGGCGAGCTTCAACGCATCGGACCCTTCCTCGCCGGCCGCCGACTCGAAGAGCGCGGCGAGTTCGCCCGGACCGAGCACCTTTGGCAGGCGTCCTTCTCCCGACGGCGCGCTGAGCCGCCGGGCAGGGTCGTCGTCCACGAGGTGCCGACGCTGGGCGTAGGCGAAGTACCGCCGGATCGAGGCCGTCTTGCGGGCGATCGATCGCCGGGCGTAGCCCCTAGACGACAAGTAGGCGAGATAGCGGCGGAGCATCAGCCGGTCGATGGCTTGCGGATCCGTGACGCCGGCGCGCCCCGCCCATTCGGCGAAGGCGTCGAGATCGGTGCGGTACGCCCGCTTCGTCGCCTCCGACGCCGAGGTGAGCGAGCGGACGAATCCATCGAAACCCCAGCTCACGGGCCGAGCTTACGGTCGCGGGCAGCCAGTTTCGGGTGATGGCCGCCCGATGGGCGTCTCCCGCGAGCTCACCGCGCTCACGCTCGTTCGAAAAGGGAAACAATGGTGAGGTGGCGAGCCATCTTCTTTTGGTCGAAGACGACGAGCGCATCCGGACCTCGATGCGTCTCGCCCTCGAAGACGAGGGCTACGGAGTCGTCGAAGCGGGTAGCGGTGAGATCGCGCTCGAAAAGTTCGCGAAGGCCCCGCCCTCCGAGCCGATCGACCTCGTCATCATCGACTTGATGCTTCCGGGGATCGACGGCTTCGAGTGCTGCCGGGAGATCCGACGCGACTCGGCAGTGCCGATCATCATGGTGACGGCCCGCACCGACACCCACGACATCGTTGCCGGACTGGAGGCCGGCGCCGACGACTACGTGACAAAGCCATTCGAGCCGAAAGAGCTCGCGGCGCGCATCCGGGCGCTGATGCGCCGCGTCCGCTCGACCGACGGCGGTCCGCCGACGCTCACCTTCGGCGATCTCGACGTGATGCCGGACGCCGGCGTCGTCCGTCTCGCCGGCGAGGAAGTTCACCTCACGCGCACCGAGTTCTTGTTGTTGTGCGAGCTCGCCGCAAACTCCGGCAAGGTGCTGAGCAGGGAACAGCTGCTTGAGCGCGTCTGGAGCTACGACTACTTCGGCGACGGGCGGCTCGTCGACGTCCACATCCGCAGGCTCCGTACCAAGGTCGAGCCTGATCCGGCGAACCCCCGTTACGTGCTCACGGTACGCGGCCTCGGCTACAAGCTGGCGAGTTAAACAAATGTCGCTCGGGGAGCGGCTTCGCCGCGTCGTTTCCCCCAAGGACGGTGAGCGGCGGCGACCATTCGCGCGACTCGGCCTCCGAGCCCGTATCACAGCGAGCTTCGCGTTCGGTGCGCTGGTGCTCGCGATCCTCATCTCGACGATCACGTACATCAAAACGAGCTCGTCCATCGTCGGTGGCGACGAGCACTCCTTCGAGGCGCAGGCGATCGCGAACGCGACGGCCGCGCGAGGAATCGTCTTCGCCGGCAACGAGAGCGCGGAGCTGACGAACGCGCTGACGCTCGTGGACGACTTGAAGTCGACGACCTCATTCGCCCTCGTCTACCTCGGCGACCGCCAACTGTGGTTCTCCTCTTCTCCGGCATCGTTCACCTACGAACAGTTGCCGCTTTCGCTTCGCGACGACACGATCGCGGGACTCTCGTCGGAGCAGACCTTCACGTTCAATGGCGCGCCGATGTACGGGGTCGGGATCGCGCTTTATCCCGGCGCGGCACGCTTTTTCGAGGTGTACAACCTCTCGAGCGCCTCGGACAATTTGCACGCGCTGCTGGCGACTTTGATCGTGGCCGGGATCGTGACCACGGCGCTCGGCGCAACACTCGGAAGGTGGGCTGCGGGTCGCGCCCTCCGGCCGCTGCGCGACGTCTCCCAGGCGGCGCTCGCCATCGCCGGCGGGATGCTCGACACCAGGCTCGAGACGGCGGACGCGCGCGATCTCGCGGTGTTGACCTCGTCGTTCAACCGGATGGCCGATCGCCTGCAGCAGCGCATCGAACGCGATGCCCGCTTCACCTCAGATGTCAGCCACGAGCTCCGCTCTCCGCTGACGACGCTCGCGGCGGCACTCTCTGTCATCGAGGCCCGCAAGGACGAGATGCCCGAACGCTCACAACACGCCCTCGATTTGCTCGCCGCGGAGGTTCGCCGGTTCCAGCGCATGGTCGGCGACCTGCTTGAGATCTCGCGCTACGACTCGCGCTCAGCGGACTTTGAGCCGGCTCCGGTCGAGATCGGCGAGCTCGTCCGCCGCGCTGCAGCACCCTCGTCGCACAGCGCGGTCCCGATCACAGTCGATCCCGAGAGCGATCACCAGCTCGTGTTCGTTGACAAGCGACGCATCGAGCGGGTGCTGTCGAACCTTATTGAAAACGCGGACCGCTACGCGGGCGGCGTCACGGAGGTTTCGGTGGAGAGCGAAGACGGCTTCGTGAGGGTACTCGTCGACGACGCGGGTCCGGGCGTCCCCGAAGCGGAGCGCACGCGCATCTTCGAGCGCTTCACGCGTGGCTCATCCGTCGCTGGTAGCCGCGGCGCCGGCGTCGGCACGGGACTCGGACTCGCGCTCGTACGCGAGCACGTGCGCCTGCACGGCGGACGCGTCTTCGTGACCGACGCGCCGTCGGGCGGCGCGCGCTTTGTCGTCGAGATCCCCATCGCACCGTTGACCGCTGTCGAGTACGACGTCGTGTCGATGAACGGATCGGAGCAATGACGGTGCGACGGATCTCCCGGCGGATCGTCGTGCTGTGTGCTCTCGGGATCGTCCTCGTGACGGCGGGATGCGGGGTCGCGATCCAGTCGAGCGCGCAACAGATCGCGGTACCGCGAAGCCTGTTCCACACACCTTCGCAGCCCGACCTTCCGCACCACGGACGCCCCGTCGACGTCTACTTCCTGACCCGGGGACACCTCGTCGCATCGACCCGCTACGTGCCCGCCGGCAAGCTCTCTTTGGATCAGCTCTTACAGGACACCATGAATGAACTCGCCCTTGGTCCGACAACCTCTGAGTTCAAATCGGGAGTCTCAACGGCGATGAGCGAATTCCCCCGCCCGTCGCTCATCCTCACCGGCAATGTGCACCACAGCGTTGCCTCGGTGGACCTGGACTCGACGTTTGGCCAGCTCGACGCGGCCGAGCTGTTCGAAGCCGACGCGCAGATCGTCTACACACTCACCCAGTTCCCCCAGGTGACTTCGGTCAACTTCCTATTCGGAGGGGTGAGGGAGGCGTTCCTGCAGCGGGGACAGGTTCACTACAACGCCTCGGTGGGTCGCCCCGACTACAAGACCATCTCGCCACTCGCGAGCTGAGGTCGCAGTAGTCGGATCAGCGGCGCGCGAACTCGCTCGGGGCAGCCTGCTCGTCCCATGCGATACGTGAAGCGTCGGCCCAAAGTCGTTCGAGCGCGTACAGCGCCCGCGCCTCGAGGTCGAAGACGTGCACGACGAAGTCCCCGTAGTCGAGGAGCACCCAGCTCATCGATTCCAGCCCCTCTGTCTGACGCACGCTCGAACCGGTGTGCTCGCGAACCTGGCGGGAAATCTCGTCGACGATTGCTCGCACCTGTCGGTCGTTTCGTCCGGCGGTGATCACGAAATAGTCCGTGATCCCGATCAGCTCGCCGACGTCGAGAACGACGGTCTCTTCGAGCGTCTTGACCGACGCCGCCCGCGCGGCGATCAGCGCGGCTTCAAGGCTCAACGCGAAGGCCCGTCCCACAAACCGGGAGGCGTTGGCGCAGGGATCGCAACCGAGTTCGGTCGGGCGATCACTCTGGCCTTCATCTCCGCACAGCGTACAGGTGACGGGCGCGGATCAAGCGGACCGCGGCCTCGGGAATCAGGTAGTCGAGGGGGCGACCGTCGACTGCGCGCTCGCGTAGGTCCGTGCTCGAAAGCTCGATTCCCGGGATCTCGATCGCGACCGCGTCCCAGCCGGCGAGTGCGCTCTCGCGGGCCGGATCGACCGTCGTCGATCCCGGGCGGTTGACGACGACGATCGTCGTCTCCTTGCGGATCACGTCGAGTCGCTCCCAGGTGTCAAGGCTCGCGACGACGTCGGCGCCGACGATCAAGAACAAGTGCGAGCCTGGCTCCACCGCGCGCAACTCGGCGATCGTGTCTGCCGTGTACGAGGGACCGCCGCGATCAATTTCGATGCGCGAGGCTTCAAGTCCTTCCACATCCCCGAGCGCGGCTTCGACGATCTCGAGTCGGTCGAGTGCCGGCGTAACGGCTCGCTCGTCCACTTTCTGCCACGGTTCGTTCGCAACGACGAACAACACGCGATCGAGATCCAGTGCGAATCGCGCGTTGACCGCCGCGACAAGATGACCAATGTGAATCGGATCGAACGTGCCACCAAAGATTCCGAGTCGCGGTGTCACCACCAAAGCGTATGCGTCCCATTTGCGAGAACTTGCCGGAAAATGTCCCTACCGTGCGGGCTGCCCACCGGTAGGGTGGGGCCGTGGTCCAGCCCGGAGCGAACACCGGGGGGGCGCGCGCCCGGGCACCGTGGTCGCCCGATACCTGGAGTCGCCTCCCCGTCGAACAATCCCCTGACTGGCCCGACGAGTTCGCGCTGAAGGAGGCGCTAGCCGAGCTCGAACGTCTCCCTCCACTCGTTGATCCGTCCGAGGCTCGGCGATTGTTGACCGCGCTCGGCGAAGTCTGTGGGCGGCGTGCGATCGTGCTGCAGGCCGGCGACTGCGCTGAGTCGTTCGCCGAGGTGACCTTCGAATCGATCCGTGACCGGCTATCGGTGATCTTGCAGATGGCGGTCGTCCTCGCGTACGGATCAGGCTTGCCCGTCGTGCGCGTCGGCAGGATCGCGGGTCAATTCGCGAAGCCGCGCTCTTCGCCAACCGAGCGGGTCGGCGGCATCGACCTTCCGAGTTTCCGCGGGCACATGGTGAACGACGACACGCCGGACCTGGCGGCAAGAACTCCCGACCCAAATCGAATGGTCGCCGCGTACCACAACGCGGCCACGACGCTGAACGTCTTGCGCACATTGACCGCGCAGGGCTTCGCGTCGCTGCCGAGCGTCCATACCTGGAACCAGAATTTCGTCGCGTCGACAAAAGAGGGGCGTCGCTACACCGAGACCGCCGACGAGGTGAAGCGGGCAGTCGCGGCGCTCGGCACATTTGGCATGCGCGTCGACGCGGACTCCGCTGCGACGGGCGGCAATCTCTTCACAAGCCACGAGGCGTTGCTCCTCGACTATGAGCAGGCGCTGACTCGCAGAGATCCAGCGGGTGGCGGCTTCTACGACTGCTCGGCACACATGGTGTGGGTTGGCGACCGGACCCGCAGGCTCGACGGGGCGCACGTCGAATTCGCACGCGGGATCAAAAACCCGATCGGTGTGAAGGTTGGTCCGACGTTGCCGCCCCGAGACCTCCTCGCGCTGTGTGACGCGCTGAATCCTGATCGCACACCGGGTCGGCTCTCGCTGATCTGCCGTCTCGGCGTCGGTCGAGTCGATGAGGTCCTTCCCGAGCTCGTCGGCGCGGTCGAAGGTGCAGGCCATCCCGTCGTATGGCAGTGCGACCCGATGCACGGCAACACGTTCTTGTCAGATGGCAGAAAAACGCGTCACTTCGAGGACATCCTCGGCGAGATCCGTGGATTTTTCGCCGTTCACCGCGACCTCGGCACCTGGCCCGGCGGCCTCCACGTCGAGCTCACCGGCGACGACGTCACCGAGTGCCTCGGCGGAACCGAGGACATCTCCGAGGAGCACCTTTCCCTGCGGTACACGACGGCGTGCGATCCTCGATTGAACGCCCGCCAGGCGCTCGAACTCGCCTACCGAGTCGCGGAGCTGTTGCAGGACTGATGGCCGATCGGCGGTACCCGCTGCCGGGCGCGCGCGTCGTCTGGGCGGCAGCGATGATTCTCTCGTCTTTGCTCGCGTCGGCGAGAGTTGCTGGCGCGGAGGTGCGCGCCCACCCAGATCGCGCCCGCGGCACGAGAAATTCGGTCGCGGTGGCGCTCACACCGTCGTGCTCGTATCCAGTGACCCCGACCACCACCACCACGACGACAACGACTACGACCACAACTACGACGACGACCACCACCACGTCGTCGACGACCACGACCTCGACCCAGCCGGGCTCGACGACGACCACGACCACAACCACGCCGCCGACCACGACATCGACCACCCCGCCGACGCCCGCGACGATCGAAAAGCCCGCCTACTACCTCGTCGAGTCGAATGGCGGCGTCCACCCGTTTGGAGGCGCGGCCTTCCGAGGGTCGAAGGCAAAGCCGCGTCAGTCTGGATTCATCGGTGCCGCACCGACCTCGGATGGTGCGGGCTACTGGCTCGCGAACGCGAAGGGCAGCGTCTACGGCTTCGGCGACGCGACGTTCCTCGGCTCGCCGGTGCATAGACACCCCGCACCGATCGTCGCGATCGCCGCCGCGCCGGTCGGGTCCGGCTACTGGCTCGTCGCCTCGAACGGAGCGGTCTACAACTATGGAACGGCGCCGTTCTGCGGATCGCTGGCCCACGAAAAGCTCCCCTCACCCATCGTCTCGATCGCGCCGGCACCCGATGACGGCGGGTACCGGCTCGTCGCCAAGAACGGCCAGGTGTTCGGCTTCGGCGACGAAAACGCAATCGGCTCCGTCTCCTCGAAAAAGGCCGGGACCGGGGTCGTCGCGATCGCGAACACACCGGACGGACACGGCTACTGGGTGGCGACGGTTTCTGGAAGCGTCTACCGCTTCGGCGACGCGCCGTACTTCGGAGCACCGGCGCGCAAGCACCTCAAAGAGGCGTACTCCTCGTTTGTCGTCACCGCCGACGGGGGCGGCTACTGGTTCACGTCCGCGTCGGGACGCGTCTTCAACTACGGCGACGCTCGCTTCGCCGGCTCTCTCGCGCACGCGCCGCCCCGGAATGGCGTCGTCGTCGTCGAACTCATGCGCTCGTTCACGGTCCAGCAAGGACTGATCGCGGTCCCGGCAGGATTGTTCGGTTATGACATCTCGAACTTCCAGTGCGCCTCGCCGAGTTCGAATCAGGTGATGTCGAAGATGCCGAGCGTCTCGGCGATCTCGATCATCGAAGCCGCCGGATGGCTCGACAGTGCGAACAACCGATGCCTCGCCTCTGAGGTCGCGTGGGCGACAAAGGTCGACCCGCCCGGCGGCGCGCCGTACAACCTGTATCTCTTCATCAACGCGCCGGATACGAGCACTCAGGGCAAGGCGTTCTCGGCGAGCGGCCCGCACGGGATGTGTTCGCAGATGTCGGGCTCGAGCCAGGCGAACTGCATCGCCTACAACTACGGCTACAACGGCGCCGAGTCGGCGCTCACGTACGCCTCAAACGTCGGCGCGCAGTCGGCGATCTGGTGGCTCGACATCGAGAACACGACGCTTTCACCGTCGAACTACTCAAGTTTTTCGCAGCTCGAGTACTGGTCGCACAACACCGAACTAAACGACCAGACGATCCAGGGCACGATCGACGCGCTACGCGCCTCCGGCATTGAGGTCGGCCTCTACTCGACGAGCGTCCAGTACCCGACGATCGCCGGAAACTTCGTACCGTCCGGAGGACAGGTCCCCTTGTGGGTTGCCGGCGTCTCGTGGACGAACCCGCCGTACAGCGAGTCCAATTTGTCGAGCATCTCGACTCTTGGCGCCTGGTGTTCGGGTAGCGCGAGCTATGCGCATTCGTCGGTCTCGGGCGATGTCTTCGCCGGCGGTGTCCCGACGATCCTGCAGGAGACGCCCGGGAACCTCGCCTCTCCTTACGGGCTCGACCCCGACTACACCTGCTGATCGACCGCTGAGCGATCGATCTCCTCGTCGACCCAGGCCGGGACCACTGAACGCACGGCTTCGCGCCCAGATCCTCCAAGGTGCGCGACGTCGTTGAATCTGACGAGTCGCCAGCGGTACCCCGTGCGAACCCACTCGGTGATCGAGGTGTTCTCGGCGTGCAGCTGCGCTCCCGCGCCGTTGTCGGGAAGGCCGAGAAACCGGATCATCGATGCTGCGACGACGCCTCCATGCGAGATCACGACGACGAGTTGCCCGGGAGCCCGCGACGCCACGTCGAGCAGTCCGGTGGCGGCCCGATCCAAGAACGCGACCCAGCTCTCCCCGCCTGGGGACAACGGGATCTCGGGATCGGAGCCAGGCAGCGAGACCCGGGCATAACGGCGCTCGAATTCCGCCCAGGAGATGCCGTCCGCCTCGCCGGGGTGCTGCTCACAGAGCGAGCAGCTCTGTTCGACGACGTCGAAGCCGATCGCCTTCGCGATGATCGCCGCCGATTCGATCGCTCTCGGCAAGACGCTCGTCCAAACTGCCGCCGCCCCGTCGAGTTCACCCGTCGTCCCCAATCGTTCGGCAAGCGCCTCACACTGGGCGACGCCGCGCATTGTGAGCCCGCGACAGCCTTTGTGGCCGCCGATCAGGTCTTCGACGTTAGAGACCGCCTCACCGTGGCGGACGATGACGAGACGCGTCCCGGGTGCGACCTCGCGCGCATCGTCGGCCATCGCATCTTCCTCCGTCACTCATCCGACCTTACCGACCATGTGCCGCGGCGGCGGAGCTGCCGACTGGCTCAGGCGCGCACCTGTCCATCGCCCTCGATCACGTATTTGACGGCGGTGAGTTCGCGCAGACCCATCGGCCCACGGGCGTGCAATTTCTGGGTGGAGATCCCGATCTCGGCTCCGAGGCCGAGCTCGCCGCCGTCGACAAAGCGCGTCGAGGCGTTCACGAGCACGGCGGCGGCGTCGATTTCTTCGACAAAGCGACGCGCGTGAGCGCGATCGTTCGTGACGATCGCTTCGGAGTGCCCACTCGAATACCGCGCGATGTGCGCGATCGCCGCGTCGAGGTCCCTCACGACGCCGACCGCGAGTTTCAAAGAAAGGAACTCGGTCGCGTAGTCCTCCTCGCTCGCCTTTTCGATCGCGGGGAGGATCGCCATCGTTTCCTCGTCACCGACGAGCTCCACGCCGCCGAGGGCAGATGCGAATCGCGGCAGAGCGACGGGGGCGATCGCCTCGTGAACGAGGAGCGTCTCCATCGCGTTGCACACGCTCGGACGCTGCATCTTCGCGTTGACGATGATGCGCTCCGCCATGTCGAGGTCCGCCGACGCATCGACGTACACGTGACAGTTCCCGTCCCCGTCGATCACATAGGGCACGGTCGCCTCGTCGATGATCAGTCGTACGAGCGACGGACCGCCGCGGGGGATCAGGCAGTCGATGATCCCGCGCAACTTGACGAACTCGGCGACGGTCTCATGACGGGTGTCCTCGACGAGCTGGACCGCGTCGACTGGCAGCCCGACGGAGGAGATCGCCTCCCGGATCACGCCCGCGATCGCCCGGTTCGACTCGAGCGCGGCTGCGGAGCCGCGCAGCAGGACGGCATTACCGGACCGCACGCAAAGCGCGGCGGCGTCCGCCGTCACGTTCGGGCGGTTCTCGTAGACGACGCCAATCACCCCGAGAGGAACCCTGAGGCGCTCGATTCGAAGCCCATTGGGGCGCGTGCTCTGGTCGATGACCTCAAAGAGCGGATCGTCGGCGCCCGCGATCGCGCGCAGCGCGCTCGCC
>JBAVUF010000294.1:0-6826 GCA_049696635.1 Acidimicrobiales bacterium
CGACTTCAACTTCCTTTATCACCCGTCGTGTCGCTACGACCCGCAGTGGGTCTGTCCGCTCGCTCCTGCGGGGAACACGATCGATCTTCCGCTGCGAGCAGGCGAGAAGCTGCTCTCGGGATGACGAACGTGCGCGACTCGTACTGAGTTGGGGCGCTGGCTTTAGGCCTCAAGCTCGGATCCGGATGTCGCGCTCTCGCCCGCCCTCGTCGGCTCGCTGCAAATAGGGAGCCGGAGTCGATCGCGATAGGGTGATCGTGACCTAGCGGGTCCCCTGAACAGGGAGAACATTGCACCGGGGGCGTAGCTCAGCTGGTAGAGCGCTTGACTGGCAGTCAAGAGGTTCGGGGGTTCGAGTCCCCTCGCCTCCACTGGAATCATCCAGCTAGACACCTTATTTGGTGTTCGCCGGAAGCTCTCAGAGATAGGCTCAGCTCGGATTTGTAGCCTAATTTGTAGCCTAACTTGTGAAGTACCGGTAGATGCTTTACGCGTTGGCTCCGGCTGGCGTGTTCCACTTCTCGGACGAGTTCCGGTACCTGGGCGACACTGGCTCCGGCACCTGTGTTCCACTCGGTATCCGCGCCCTTCGGGTCTGAGCCTTCTTCGCTGGTGACGTCATCGTCATCGGCCGGAGGAGGTCCAAATCGTGTTGGTGGAGCTCGGGCTCGTGGAACAGCGCTATCAAGCGGTGCTCGCAGTGCTCAACGACGGCGCCACGGTGACCGACGTCGCGGCTCGTTTCGGAGTGACGCGCCAGAGCGTGCATCGTTGGCTCCGCCACTACGCGGCGAAGGGTTTGGCGGGACTCGTCGACCAGTCGAGTGCACCCGACTCGTGTCCGCACCAGATGGCGGTGGCGACCGAGGCGATGATCCTCGAGCTGCGCCGCGCTAATCCGGGTTGGGGTCCGCGCACGATCGGCTATCAGCTCGGTCTTCTGGGCTTCGACCCGCTGCCGGGGCGCAGTTCGATCTATCGCTGTCTCGTCCGTCATCACCTCATCGAAGTCGAACCACGTCGCAAGCGGCGCAGCGACTACAAGCGATGGGAACGCGCGAAGGCGATGGAGCTTTGGCAGATGGACGTCGTCGGCGGCGTGATGCTGGCGGACGGGTGGAAGGCATCGATCGTCTCTGGGATCGACGACCATTCGCGTTTCTGCGTCTCGGCCCACGTCGTGCGCCGGGCGACGGCAAGGCCCGTCTGTGAGGCGCTCTTAAAGGCGATGCGCGCCCACGGAGTTCCTGCGCAAATTTTGAGTGACAACGGAAAAGTGTTCAGCGGTCGCTTCGGTCCCGGATCAGGCGAGGTGCTCTTTGATCGGATCTGCCGCGAGAACGGCATCCGGCACCTGCTCACCGCGCCACGTTCACCGACGACGACGGGGAAAGTCGAACGCTGGCACAAGACGCTTCGAGCAGAGTTCTTGAACGGCAAGGTCTTTTCCGATCTCGACGAGGCGCAGGAGGCGATCGATGCGTGGGTGTGGCACTACAACCACGAACGACCCCACCAAGGCATCGGCATGGTGACACCCTTCGAGCGCTTCCGACTTGCCGATCCCGACACCTTCGAGGGTCCGCTGCCCGAGCTGGCCGGGCCCGTGACCACCCGGGTTGTCGGGCGCAACGGGAAGATCTCGTTTGCTGGCGAGCTCTACGTCGTTGGCGTCTGGCTCGCCGGCGAGACGGTCGAGATCGACGTCTGCGACGGACTCGTCAACGTCTCGCACCGCGAGGTGCTCGTCGTCACCCACGTGCAACGCCATCGCCCCGATCGCCAAGCGAGCGCCTTGGCACGCACAGCGAAGCGACGTCGGCCGCGACCTCGTCAGGCAACCGTCGGTCAAGCGGTCACCCGCAAGGTGGACAGCTCCGGGCAGGTGAGCTTTGCCGGCATGTCCTATCGGGTCGGGAAAGCGCACAGTAGGCGCCAGGTCCAACTAGCGATCGTCGGTGACGTCGTCGAAATCTCTTCTGGCGGCGAGATCATAAGGACGCATCCCATCCGTCACGACCGCTCACGAGAACACGGCGCCTTCGCCAATCCTGGCGGAAGGCCGCACCGCATCAACGCCGCGTGAACCTCTGCGCGAGTGGAACACACCTACCGGAGCCAATTCGGAACACGCGTACCGGAACTTGACATTTGTAGCCTAACTCGCGAGAGGAGCTCTCCTGAAATGAGCGAATCCAACGCGGAGCAGCCTCCTGTCGGCCGCGGGAGTCGCAGAACCGACGCCTCACCGAAGCCTCGCAGAGCCCGCGGCGAGGGTTCGATATTTCGTCGGGCCGACGGTCAATGGGTCGGGACCGCCCAACTCGGGTGGAGAAACGGCCGTCGCGAGCGCAAGGTCGTCTACGCGAAAGGTGCTGCGCGGCTTTCGCGTCGTGCACGTCTTCGACGTCGCCCAGACAGACGGCGAGCCGCTCCCAGACGTCGCGCCCGTGCTCTTGCGGGACGACGCGCCGACGTCGCTCTGGCAGCTTCTCGCCGACCAGGTCACGTCACAGGGTTACGAGCTCTCGCGTCGGGACTGCCGGCCGGCGAACGGCACGACGAACTACGCGACGCGCACCGTCGTCGTCCGCGACGACCTCGCAGCGGCCCAGGCGACAAAGACGCTCGCCCACGAGCTCGCCCACGTGCTCTTGCACGGGGGATCCGATCACGGGGATCCCCGCAGCGTCGTCGAGACCGAGGCCGAGTCGGTCGCCTATCTCGTCTGTACTTCGGCGGGCGTCGTCACCGACGACTACAGCTTCCCGTACATCGCCAGGTGGTCGAACGGCGATCTCGAGCTGATCCGAAAGACCGCCGAGCGCGCGATCGGCTGCGCGCGGAGGATCCTGCAAGAGACCGGTCTCGCCGCCAAGGCCTCATCGGAGGTGACGGTCTGACGAGTCGTTCCAGGCGCCCGGTTCGACCGGCCGCCGGGGATCAGCAGCAGTCCGGGCCGACTCGATTCGAGAAGTGGGCAAAGAGGGCGAGGTTCCACGCCGACTCGTGCAACGACGAGGCGGCGAGCGGGATGAGGCCGGCGATCCCTTCGGTCGCGAGCACCTCGGGTAGCGACTCCACGATCAAGAAGTGGTCCCCGAACAGCGCGTCGCAGCTCGCGCAGCCGTTCGAGAGGTATTCCTTCCCGAGCGTCGTCGAGTAGCGGGGCTTCACCTCGCCGACTCGAAAAAAGGAGCGGGCCGTCTCGGGGACGAGTCCCCAGGCGAGCCGCCGCATCACCTCGTCGTCTGCGACGACGAGGTCGTCATCAAAGACCCTGCCACCGAAGCGTTGCAACAGGGCGACGATCGGCGTCGAGATCTCGTGGCAGCGCCAGCACTGGTAGGAGAGGCCGAAGACGACGAGCTGGACGTCCGAGCCCGTCGGAAACGCGTCGTAGTAGACATCGGGCGGGACGCTCTCTTGCACGATCCCAAGTTGTAAGTCAAGACTCGTCACGTACGATCCCTTTCGTCTTCGAGACGCCATCCTCAACCGTCTCGCTCGTTCGTCTTGTAGCACTCGGCTCTCTCGTTCCACCCACTCCTGCCGTTGTTTGGCTCTTGGTAACAACAAGGCGCCTCCGTCAGTGCTCCCCTTGCACTAGACGCGCAATTACGAGTCCAGGTGAGACACCCTGGGAGGTTCCGGGCTTCGCCCGAAACCTCCGGTGGTTAAGCGCGCGTCGCGCTCATTTCGCGCTCTCTTCGTAAATCAATCGCAATACGACATCCGCACTCTCGTGCGGATGATCGTCTCGGTAACCGTCCTCGGATCCTCCGACGGCTCAACGCCGATCACAATCGGCGAGCGCGTCGTCGAGTACTTGGAAGGCGGAGTCGTCGTGCGCGGTGGGCGGAAACCCGGCGCGACGATCGCGCTCTCTTCCCCGTGATCCGGTGCCGCCGCCTACTACGCCGACTCGGCAGGACCGCGCCCAGGGCGCTGGATGCTTTCCCGATCCGGCGAGGTCGAACCGAAGGAGCTCGCCGCCATCCTCGCCGGGAGGGATCCACGAACCGGCGAGCCACTCATCTCGGCGCGGGGATCGGCCGGTCGGGCGGAGCGGTGGCGCAAGGTCGCGCTCACGCCGAAACACCTCGACCGGGAGTGGTACTCGACAAAGGAGGCGGCGGCGGTCCTCGGGATCTCACCTTCTTATATCCGCCGCCTCCTGCGAACGAAGGTCGCGGGCGAAGGGGAGTCCGACGGGATCAAGATCGATGCGGACGGCGCCTGGCAGCTCTCGAAGGACGCCGTAGTCCGGGTTGCCGAGCACCGCGAACCCCCGAAGGTCGTCTGCGGATACGACCTCACGTTCTCCGTGCCGAAATCGGTGAGCGTCCTCTGGGCGGGCGCGGACGATCAAACCCGTGCCGAGGTACTCGCCGTGCTCGACGAGGCGGTGGCGGCGGGTCTTCGCTATATGGAGCGTCACGCGCTGAAAGTCGGCATCCGGAGAAAGCCGCACACAGCCGCCGGCGTGATCGCCGCGGACTACCTGCATCTGACGTCGCGGGCGCTCGAACCACAGCTCCATCACCACGTCGTAGTCGCCAACTTCGGGATCGGACCCGACGGGAAACCCCGGGCGCTCGATTCGCGCTTTCTCTTCCACCACGCGAAGACGGCGAGCTTCCTCGCAGCCGCCGAGCTCCGTCATCAGCTGACCGCGCGCCTGGGTGTGGAATGGACACCGATTGAAAACGGGATTGCCGAGATCGCAGGAGTGCCCGAGGCAGCGATGAAGGCAATGAGCTCGCGCTCGAAAGAGATCGAAGCCGCCGCTGAAGCACGCGGCGTGAGCTCAGCAAAGGCGCGCCAGGTCGCAGCTTGGGACACGCGCGCCGCCAAGGAGCACGGCGTCGACCTCGAAGATTTGTTCAGCTCGTGGGACCAACAGCTCACTGCCGCCGGCTACGGACCGAAGATCCGACGATCGGTGATTCGCCGCGTCGAACCGGCAGCGTCTCTTACGGAAAAAGAACGCGCCCAATGGTTTCGAAGGCTCGTACGCGTCGACGGCCTGACCGCCAACGAGGCAGTCTTTGACCGGCGCCGTGTCGTCCAATGCGTCACTGAGCTTGCCGGACATCGGCTGCCAGCCGACGAGATCGACGCGATCGCGGACGAGCTGCTCGCCGATTCCGATCTCGTCGAACTGCACGCTCCGAGGGAAAGCGGCACGAAGAGGATCATCCGACGACGCGACGGAAGGGTCGTCGAGCTGCCGGGGGAGAAGATGTATTCGACGGTGGCGATGATCGCTCTCGAGCGGAAGGGTCTCCGGGCGTACGGGGAGGGGAGGAGCGCGGTCGTCGGAATCGTGCCGCGGGAGTTGGTCGAGCAGGTCTTCTCGGACGAGAGGTTCGCACGGCTTTCCGACGAGCAGCGGCGCTTCGTCGAGTCACTCACGACGTCGGGGATGCGCATCCAAGCCGGCGTCGGCGCGGCGGGGAGCGGCAAGACCACCGCGCTCGAAGCCGCTGTCGCCTGCTGGCAGGCAGCCGCGTACCGAGTCCTCGGTACCGCCGTCGGCGGGACACAGGCGGTCGTCTTGTCCGAGGAGACCGGAGTGGAATGCCGCACCGTCGCCTCGGTGATTGCCCGCCACGTCGACCACGGTGACACTTCGATTATCGATGCGCGCACCGTGGTCCTCGTCGACGAAGCGAGCCTCCTCTCGACGAAGGATTTCGTCGCGCTCGCGAAGGCTGTCGATGAGCGAGGCGCGACGTTGCGTCTCGTGGGCGACCCGGCCCAGCACTCCGCTGTCGCCGCAGGCGGGATGTTCCGCCACCTCGTCGAGCGCCATCCCGAGGAAGTGCCTCAACTCAGCCACCTCTACCGCCAGCGAGGCCCGGAAATGGAGCAGGTCCGTCTCGCCAACAAGGAGTACCGGGAGGGGAAGATCGCCGAAGCGCTTGAGCGACTGCGCCGCGACGGTCGCATCGTCGAGGCGGAGACGAAAGACGAGGCGTACGACTTGTTGGTGTGCGCGTGGTACGCGGAAAGGGTAATTCGAGGGGCAAATCCGACTCGGCGCGGAAGCGCGATGACAGCCGAACGCCACCTCGAGCGTCGCGAACTCAACGCACGTGCCCGGGATCTGCTTGCCGCCGACGGGACGCTTAGGGGCGAGGAGCTGTCCATTGGCGATCTTTCGTTTCGCGCTGGTGACGAAGTGATCGCTCGAATCACCGATCGTGCCCTTCATGCCGAGGGCGCGTCTCGCAACGAATATGTCCGTAACGGCTCACTCGGCACGGTGGTGCGAGTCGACGAAGATCGGCTGGTTGTCGACTTTGAGCGTTGGGGACCGGTGGATGTGCCGAGGCCCTATCTGGAGCGCAGAGTTTGCCCAGGAATCGTCGGTGGGCTACAGCACGCGTATGCGGTGACTACGCACGCGGCGCAAGGCGAAACGTACGCCCTCGCATCGCCACTCCTCACCGACAGTTCGAATTCTGCAGGAACCTACGTTGGTATTACCCGGGGCCAGTTCGATCTGCGCGCGGTCTCGATTAACGGTGGCACGACGTCGACGACCGCCGAGGACGAGGGTCTCCCAGTGGTGTTTCGTGATGAGATGGGAGCGGTGGCAGCGGTTACCAAGCGGATCTGCAGCGATCGTCCAGAGGCACTCGCGACGGAGTTCCTGCCTGGGGGGAGATCGCTTGAGACGGGCCCGAAGCTGCAGCACACCTTTTCTGTAGCGGGGACCCCCGTCAAGTGCTGATCTTTCTTTGTATTCCTCCCAGATGACTGGACTCTGAGCGCAACGGTTTGGCGAGGCGCGTCGAGCGCCCCGCGGTCATCACCC
>JBAVUF010000295.1:0-6342 GCA_049696635.1 Acidimicrobiales bacterium
GCCCCGACCGAGGAACCACCGCGGTCATCGGGGCGCACGCTCGCGGTGCTCGTCGGTGTGGTCGCCTTGTTGGCAGGTGGGCTCGGCGCCGGGATCGACGCCGCGGTTAGCTCCTCCTCGAACACTCCACGGCCGTCTTCGTCGGTGGTGACCCTGCCGAGATCGACCAGTTCCGGAGTGGTCCCCAGTTCGGCAGAGGTCGCGCAGGTCGCGCACGCTGTCGACCCCGCAGTTGTCGACATCAACACGAGGATTGCAAGCCCTGTGGGACAGGGGACAGAGGCCGCCGCCGCCACCGGGATGATCGTTTCGGGATCCGGTGTCGTTCTGACGAATAACCACGTCGTCGAGTCCGCGACGAACATCAGGGTGACGATCGAAGGATACGGCGGTTCCTACAAGGCGAAGGTGCTCGGCGTCGACCCGACCCAGGACGTCGCCCTGATCAAGATCGAATCTCCTCCGTCGGCCCTTCCGTACGTGAGCTTCGCGAATTCGTCCACGGCCACCGTCGGCACGTCCGTCGTGGCGATCGGCAACGCGCTCGGTCTCGGAGGCAAGCCCTCGGTCGCGGGCGGAACGATCACCGCGACGAATCGCACGATCACCGCCGGCGACGAGCTCACGCCGTCGACCTTCGAGACGCTGCACAATTTGTTCGAAACGGATGCACCGATCCAATCCGGTGATTCCGGTGGTCCCCTCGTCAACTTGCGGGGCCAGGTGCTCGGGATGGACACCGCGGCTATGTCGTCGGACACCTCGACCGGATCGCTCGGATTCGCGATCCCGATCAACGAGGCGCGTCAGATCGCGAGCCAGATCGAACAGCGCAAGCCGAGCGCGAAGGTCACGATCGGGTTGACCGCCTTCTTGGGCATCACAGAGCAGCCGTCGAACTTCCCGGGGTTCATCGGTGGGTCGTCAGGCTCGACTTCGAGTGCGGGCGTTTTCATCTCCGACGTCATTTCCGGAAGTCCTGCCCAAGCCGCTGGGTTGCGGGCGGGTGATTCGATCACCGCGCTCGACGGCACGGCGACGGACTCGATTCAGGCGCTGCAGAGCGCGATCCGTTCCCACAAGCCAGGCGCGTCGGTGACTATCACGTACACCGACGAGAGTGGTGCCTCGCACACCGCCACGCTGAAGCTCGCCGGGATCCCGCTCTAAAGGGCCCCCGCAAAAGGTCTCCGCGATCCGGGCGTGCCGCCCGGCGCGGAGGCCATCAAGCCGGCACCTCGGTACGATCGCTTCGTCATGGGCGAGATGAAACCGGTCCACTTCAGTCTGCACGTCCTGCTCACGGACTGGAACACGAGCTCGTTCCCGCTCTTCATGGCGGTCGTGATTGCCGCCGTGGCGCTGTGGTACCTGCGGGCCGATTGGGTTCTCGCCGGCAAGGGGCGGCGTTGGAGCGGGTTGCGCACGGCTGGGTTCATGGTCGGCCTTTTGATGGTCGAGATCGCACTCGGCTCGCCGATCTCGACCCTCACGGCGTCGTACTTCCAGGCGCACGTGTTACAGCACCTGCTGCTGATGGTCATCGCGCCGCCGCTACTCGCGCTCGGCGCGCCGTCAACCCTGCTCTTGCAGACCTCGAGCCGCAAGACAAAGGAGCGGTGGCTCCGGCTCCTGCACTCGCAACCGTTCACCCTGTTGAGCCACCCGGTCACCGTCTGGTTTTTGTATTTCGGGGTGATGTACGCGTTCTTCCTCACGCCGTTCATCGGCTTTGCGATGGCGCACATGGAGGTCATGGATCTCGTCAACTTGACGTTCTTGTTCGGCGCGACGCTGTACTGGTGGCCGGTTGTCGGCCTCGACCCGATCCCGCGCTGGAAGATGGGGTACGGCGCGCGGATGCTGACCCTGGCGCTCGGTGTTCCTGTCGAGGCGTTCTTGGGCATCGCGCTGTTGAATGACTCGAAGCCGGCGGCGTCGATCTACACCCTGGCGAGTACCCATGCCGGAGGCGGTCTGCTGTGGGTGCTCTCGGAGCTGTTCACCGTCGGGGCGCTCATCCCAATTTTCTTCCAGTGGATGCATTCAGAAGACCGCGTAGCAGCGCGCGAAGACGCTCGACTCGACGCCGAGGCCGAGCGGGCACGGACAGCCGCCGGCCCGAACGCCGTCTGAGCGCTCGCGATGACCAATCGAAGGTCCTTGCGGGTCTCGCGCGCGGCGAAAGCTCGTGGTGCTGGCGCTGGTGCGGCCGATCGGGAATGGTAAGCGAATGCGGATCGTGATCGTGGCGCCGCCGTGGCTCCCCGTGCCCCCACCGGCGTACGGTGGCACCGAGACCGTCCTCGACTCGCTCGCGAGGGGTCTGAAGGCTGTCGGACACGACGTTCTGCTGTTCACGACCGGGGATAGCACCTGCGAGGTCGAACGCGGCTGGTTCTTCGAGCACTCGATCGGCGTCGGCTCTGGCGGCGCGGCGCAGGAGATCCGCCACGTTGTGCACGCTTACGACGCGGCGGTCAAAGATGCCGATGTCGTCCACGACCACACGCTGTGCGGCCCGCTGTACTGCAATCGCTTCCCCGATCTACCCGTCTTGACGACGAACCACGGTCCGTTCGAGAGCGATCTCATCGACCTGTACCGGGTGACCTCGAAGCAGGTGCCCGTCATCGCGATCTCCCACCACCAGGCTTCGGCCGCGCACGGAGTTGAGATCGCGGCAGTCATTCACCACGGGGTCGAGCCAGAGCGGTTCCCGGTGCAGTCCGGCGCAGGCGGATACGCATTGTTTCTCGGCCGGCTCAATCCCACCAAAGGCGCCCACATCGCGGCGCGCGTCGCGCGACGCGCCGGGATTCCGTTGCGCATCGCCGGCAAGCGTTCCGAGCCGGTCGAGATCGAGTACTTCGAACAGATGTTGAAGCCTCTCCTAGGTCAAGACATCGAATACGTCGGCGAGGTCGACCACGAAACGAAAGTGCAGTTGTTGGGTGGCGCTTCGATGTTGCTGAACCCGATCGAGTGGCCCGAGCCTTTCGGCATGGTGATGATCGAGGCGCTCGCCTGCGGGACGCCGGTGCTCACCACCCCCCACGGCGCGGCGCCCGAGATCATCGACGACGGCGTCACCGGTTTCATCTGCGCCGACGAGCCCGAGCTCGTCGACGCCGTCGGTCGGATTGGCGAACTCGACCGTGCGGCGTGTCGCCGGGTCGTCGAGGAGCGATTCTCCGTGCAGCGCGTGGTCGCGCAGCACGTCGAGGTCTTCGAGCGTGTCGTGGCAGGCGAGATCGGCGTGAGGGCGGTCCACTGACGGTGGCGACAAGCTGGTCGGTCGGCGCCCAGGCCGGCCTCGGCGGGATTTCTGCGGCGGGCGTCACCCTCGTCGAGGGAACGAGCTTTGTCATCTCGACGCCGAGTGGCGACATTGTGCCCGGAGACGCCGAGGGTCTCTTCTACCGGGACACGCGTTATCTCTCGGCATGGCGGCTCGCGATCGACGAGCGCCCGATCGAAGCGCTCTCGGTCGTTTCGCACGATCCCTTCGCCGCGACGTTCCTCGGGCGGGTCGAACCCGAAGAAGGCCGCGCGGACAGCACGGTGTTCGTCGTGCGCGACCGCTTCATCGGCGACGGCATGCGAGAGGACGTGGTGCTCCGCAACCTGGGCGGCGAGGCTACGGCGTGCACGCTGAGCGTCGCCTTCGAGGCGGACTTCGCGCACCTGTTCGCCGTCAAGGGGAACCGTGTGACGCCGCACGGTGAGGCGAAGACGCGCGTCGAAGAAGGGTGGCTGTTCATCGATCACGCCTACCGCGAACGCCGCAGAGGCATCCGTCTGCGGCTTCCCGACGGTGCGACGGTCACCGGGCACGAGATCACCCTCGACGTCGTCGTCCCGGCTCGTGGTGAATGGCGCGGCTGTTTCGAGATCGAGCTCGAAATGGACGGCGAACTCGCTCCACTTCGATACCGCTGCGGCGAGCGCGTCGAGTACTCGACCCCCGCGACACGGCTGCGGAAATGGGAACGGTCGACGCCGGACATGACGACCGACGACGATTCGGTGAACCGCGCCATCGCACGCTCGATTCTCGATCTCGGCGCGCTGCGGATCTTTGATCCGGCGATGCCGAGCAGCGCCGTCGTCGCGGCGGGCGCACCGTGGTTCATGACGTTATTCGGCCGTGATTCGATCATCACGTCGTGGATGACCCTCATGGTCGACCCCTCGCTCGCGCTGTCGACGTTGCGGACGCTCGCCCGTTACCAAGGGAGAAAAACCGACCCGCGCACCGAAGAGGAACCGGGGCGCATCCTGCACGAGATCCGCTCGGGTATCACCGGCATCACCGATGGGGAGTCGATCTACTACGGCTCCACCGATTCGACGCCGCTGTTCGTGATGTTGCTCGGGGAGCTGCACGACTTCGGTGCCGATCCATCCGCGATCGACGAACTCCTGCCTGCCGCGGACCGTGCCATCGATTGGATCGAGAACTTCGGCGATCGCGACGGCGACGGTTTCGTCGAATATCAGCGCGCCACTGATCGCGGACTCATCAATCAGGGTTGGAAAGACTCCTACGACGGCATCAACTTCGCCGGGGGTCGCATCGCCGAGGCGCCGATCGCGCTGTGCGAGGTACAGGGCTACGTCTACGCCGCGTACCGGGCGCGGGCGCGCATCGCCCGGTCACGTGGTGACGAGGACACCGCGTCCCGCTGCGACGCGCGAGCGATGAAACTCCGCGAGGCGTTCAACTCCCGGTACTTCCTCGAAGACCGGGGCTATCTCGCCGTCGGTCTCGACGCCGAGAAGCGACCGATCGATTCGCTGACCTCGAACATCGGGCACTGCCTGTGGGCGGGAATCCTCGACGACGACAAAGCGGAACGGGTCGCGAAACAGCTGTTGTCGACCGAGATGTTCACTGGTTGGGGGATCCGGACGCTGGCGTCGAACATGGGCTCGTACAACCCGGTCAGCTACCACAACGGCTCTGTCTGGCCGCATGACAACGCGATCTGCGCCGCCGGCCTCATGCGGTACGGGTTCGTCGAAGAGGCGCAGACGGTCGCGTTGTCGATCTTCGAGGCGTCGGCCCTCTTCGACTCGCGCCTGCCGGAGCTTTTCTGCGGGTTCGCTCGCGAGGAGTTCGCCGCCCCCGTCGGCTACCCGACGTCGTGCTCGCCTCAGGCGTGGTCCGCGGCGACGCCATTCAGCTTGCTGCGGACCCTGCTCTCTTTCGAACCGGACGTCAACGATCGTCGGGTGTACTTGGGGCCGGCGATCCCCGAGTCGCTCGGCACCGTCCGCGTTGAGCAGGTGCCCGTCGGCACCCAGCGCGTGACGATCGAAGCGCGCGGCGAGAACGTGGAGGTGAGCGGGCTGGACGGAGACTTGGAACTCGTCGTGTCGCGGCGGGCGGAACCGACGCGCTGATTTCGTCTGACCGAAGGTCGCAAGCCCGGCCTACGATCCCTTCGTGCTCGTCGTGGCTGGTACACCCGAGCTCGATCGCCACGACACCGGTGAAGGGCATCCCGAACGCAAGGCGCGTGTTCAGGCCGCCCTCGATGGCGTCATCTCCGCCGGGTTGTGGGATGCGATGGTCCGGCTCGAACCACGGCGCGCCACAGTTGACGAACTGTGCCTTGTCCATCCGCTCGGATACGTCGAACGGGTCGAGATGTTCTGCGCCGAGGGTGGCGGCGCGATCGACGCCGACACCTTCGTCAGCGAGGGATCATTCGACACAGCGTGCCTCGCAGCCGGCGGAACCCTCGCCGTCGTCGACGCGCTCGCAGACGGGCGCGGTGACGTCGGGTTCGTCGCCGCCCGTCCTCCGGGGCACCACGCGACGGCGACCGAGGCGATGGGGTTCTGCCTCTTCAACAACGTGGCGATCGCCGCCGCCTACCTCGCGCAACGGGGGGAGCGGGTGTGCATCATCGACTGGGACGTCCACCACGGCAACGGGACGCAGGCGATCTTCTGGGACGACCCGCGCGTGCTCTACGCCTCGACGCACCAATCTCCGCTCTATCCGGGCACCGGCGCCGCCGGCGAGATCGGCGGCAAGGGCGCACTCGGCCTGACGGTCAACGTGCCGATGCCGCCGTACGCGACGGGCGACGTCGCTCGGCGGGCGTTCGACGAGCTCATCTCGCCGGAGGTCGAGATGTTCGAGCCGACCTTTGTGCTCGTCTCAGCCGGCTTCGACGCGCACGAGGCTGATCCGCTCGCCAACCTGCGCCTCACCTCGGGCGATTTCGCGGCGCTCGCCCGCACGGTCAGCGGGTACACGCCGGGGATCGGCCGCCTCGCCTTCGTCTTGGAGGGTGGGTACGACCTCGAAGCGCTGCGGGTGTCGGT
>JBAVUF010000296.1:0-4891 GCA_049696635.1 Acidimicrobiales bacterium
GGCCGGAACGGGAACCGGCGTTCCGCCGCGGATCCCGCCGATGACGTGCACCGCCTCGGGCGCATCGCCGTGAACGGGCCGGCCGAACGCGGTATCGATGATCTTCGCCACCTCGGCGCCGTCGATCGTCTCCCGTTCCAACAGCGCCTTTGCGACCAACTCGAGGCCCGAGCGGTGCTGCGAGAGGATCTCGCGGGCGCGGTCTTCTTGCTCGCGCAAGATGCGGGCGATCTCCTCGTCGACGACCCGGCTCGTGTCCTCGGAGTAGTCCCGCGTGTGCATGAGGTCTTCGCCCAAGAACACCGTCCCCTGCGATCCCCACGCCATCGGCCCCATGCGCTCGGACATGCCCCACTCGCGGACCATCTTGCGGGCGAGCTCGGTGTTGCGCTGCAAGTCGTCGCTCGCACCTGTCGAGAGGTCGCCGTAGATGATGAGCTCGGCGACGCGCCCGCCCATCCGGACGCAGAGTGAGTCCTCGATGTACTCACGCCGGTAGATGTGGCGCTCCTCGATCGGCAGCTGCTGGGTGACCCCGAGGGCGAGACCAGTCGGGATGATGCTCACCTTCAACAACGGATCGGCGAACGGGAGCACGTACGACAAGATCGCGTGCCCCGTCTCGTGGTACGCGATGCGTTCTTTCTCCGCGTCGGAGAGCACCAGCGACTCGCGCTGCTGGCCCATGAGGACGCGGTCGCGCGACGCGTCGAAGTCCTTCATCTCGATGACCTGGCTGCCGCGCCGCACCGCGTGCAGCGCCGCCTCGTTGACCAAGTTGGCGAGGTCGGCGCCGCTCATCCCCGGCGTGCCGCGGGCGACGAGCTCCAAGTCGACGTCGGGGCCGACGCGCTTGTCGCGGCAATGGACCTGCAGGATCGGTATCCGCTCCGAAAGGTCGGGCAGCGGGACGACGATCTGGCGGTCGAAGCGGCCGGGCCGCAAAAGCGCCGGGTCCAAGATGTCGGGACGGTTCGTTGCCGCCATCATGACGACGCCCTCTGCCGAGTCGAAGCCGTCCATCTCGGAAAGCATCTGGTTGAGCGTCTGCTCGCGCTCGTCGTGTCCGCCGCCCAAGCCGGCGCCGCGCTTTCTGCCGATCGAGTCGATCTCGTCGACGAAGATGATCGCCGGTGCCTGCTTGCGCGCCGTCATGAACAAGTCACGCACCCGGCTCGCGCCGACGCCGACGAACATCTCCATGAAGTCCGAGCCGCTCACCGACAAGAACGGCACGCCCGCCTCACCGGCGACGGCGCGGGCGAGGAGCGTCTTGCCGGTACCGGGGGGACCGACCAACAACACGCCCTTCGGAATACGGGCGCCGATCTCGCGGAAGCGTCCGGGCGATTTCAAGAACTCGACGATCTCGGATATCTCTTGTTTCACCCCGGCGTAGCCGGCGACATCGGCAAAGGTCGTGCGGGGACGCTCTGTCGAGTAGACCTTCGCCCGGCTGCGCCCGATCGACATGATCCCGGTCATCTGACCCTGGGCTCGTCGCTGCATCCAGATGAGGAAGCCGACGATCAAGACGACGGGCAGCAAGTAGATGATGATCGTCGGGATGATGCTTGAGCTGGGCGTGACGAAGTGGACCTTGGCGCCCGACGCCTGCAGCGCGGAGATCTCGGTCTGGGTCGGCACCTCTGGGCCGGTCGTCGAGTACGCCTCGCCGGCGCTGTACCCCGCCTTGTAGTAGCCCGAGATCGCGCCGGAAGAGTTGTTGACGTTGATCGTGCTGAACTCTTTGGAGGACAGGTCGTGCTGGAACGTGCTCCAACTGATCTGGTGCGCGTTGGAGCGGGAGAGGAACGACGAGCCGAACAAGACGAGCACGAGCACGACGACGAGCCCGGCGATCACCCATCGCCAGGTGTTGTCACCGCCTTGGCCAGGACCGCCCGGACCCTGGTTGTTCTGCTGACGGAGATCGTCAGGCCGCCTGCTCACCGCCTTATCGTACGCCTGGCCTCGCAGATTTCGGGTCGTCTGTGGCGATGAGAACTCGGTGAGCGCCGTGGTCTCGTCCGGTCGGGGCGCGCGACCAGGCGTTGAAGGTGCGAACTCCTACGGCCTCGGGTTCGCGCTCGGCGGGGCGGCACTCGGTTACGTGCTCGGATCGGTCGGCGTCGCCGCCTACGACAAGGCGTCGCACGTCTCGACTGGGGCGGTCACTTTCGGCGGCAACGTCGTCAGCCTCTTCGGACTGTGGATCGGATTCGTCGGCGCGGCCGTTCTCGCGGTGCGCAGCCGACCGCGTCCACCCGGCACGTCGATTCTCGGGTCGCTTCGCGACGAGCTGGGATTCTCGATCCGTCCCTGGCCGGACATCCCCCTCGGGGTCGCCGTCGGACTCGCCGCCCAGCTGGCGCTGGTGCCGTTTTTGGAGCTGCCGCTCCTGCCGTTCGTTCCGCACCTGTTCCACCGCATCTCCCAGCCGGCGCGCTCGCTCACCGACCATGTCCACGGCCCGGGCCTCGTCCTCATCGGCGTCCTCGTCTGCGTCGGCAGCCCGATCGTCGAGGAGACCTTCTTTCGCGGCCTCCTCTTGCGTTCGCTGATCGGCGTGTTCGTGCAGCGATCGCGAAGATGGGCGGTCGTCGCCGCGATCGTGGTCACGGGCGTGCTGTTCGGCCTCGCGCACTTCGAGGCGCTCGAGCTGCTCGCGTTGAGCGGATTCGGGATGGTGCTCGGCGTGCTCGCCACGCGATCCGGCCGGCTCGGACCGGGCATCGTCGCGCACATGTCGTTCAACGCCCTCGCTTTCTTCACGATCGCGTCGCTGCGCAGCTGACA
Organism: Acidimicrobiales bacterium; assembly: GCA_049696635.1. Taxonomy (GTDB): domain Bacteria; phylum Actinomycetota; class Acidimicrobiia; order Acidimicrobiales; family Bog-793; genus CAVRXQ01. Next base: position 2,800 of record JBAVUF010000296.1, read on the forward strand.
AGTCGGTCGCGCCGCTGGTGGAACACGCCGCCGACAGGGGTCTCCCAAAAAAGCGTTGCTAGCGTTCGACGCCGTGGCGGGGACGGAGTCGCTCGATCGCATCTTCAAGGCGTACGACGTGCGCGGGGTTGTGCCGAGCGACCTCGATCGACGCCGGGCGTTCGCGATTGGCTTCGCGTTCGCGCGCTTTGCCAAAGAGCGCGACGGCGACGTGCCGGTGGTCGTCGCCCACGACATGCGGACGACGGGTGACGAACTTGCGGCGGCGTTCGGTGCGGGGGTCGAAGACGCCGGCGGCGCTCAGTGCGCGATCGGCCTTGCGTCGACCGACCTGTTGTACTTCGCGTCCGGACGGCGACCCGGCCCCGGAGCGATGCTCACCGCCTCGCACAACCCCTCCGAGTGGAACGGGATCAAGTTCTGCCTCTCGGGCGCGCGCCCCGTCGCCCAGGATTCGGGGCTCGCGGACATCAAGGCGGTTGCCGAGGAGCGCCTCGCGTCGGTGCCAGCCGATGTCGACGCGCGCCCCGCGGCACTCGATCCGCGCGACTGGATCGGTGAGTTCGCCGACCACGTGCGCAGCTTCGTCGACGTGAAGGCGCTGAAGCCGCTCGCAGTCGTTGCCGATACCGCGAACGGCATGGGAGGGCTGGTCGCGCCGGCGGTCTTCAGCGAGCTCCCGGGATCGCTCGATCTCCTCTACGCCGATCTCGACGGGACTTTCCCGAACCACCCGGCGAATCCGATCGATCCCGAGAACCTCGCGGACTTGCAGGCGCGCATCACCCTGACCGGAGCCGACGTCGGGCTCGCCTTCGACGGCGACGCCGACCGGGTGTTCCTCGTCGACGAGTCGGGCGGACCGTTGTCGGGGTCGACGACGACGGCGATCGTCGCGAGTTCGATCCTCGACAAGAACCCCGGGGCGACGGTGCTCTACAACCTGATTTGCTCCCGAGCGGTTCCCGAGGTGATCGCCGAGCACGGCGGGGTGGGCATCCGCACCCGCGTCGGTCACTCGTTCATCAAAGCGGAGATGGCGCTCACGAACGCCGTGTTCGCCGGCGAACACTCCGGTCACTATTACTTCCGCGACAACTACCGTGCCGACTCGGGGATCATCGCGGCGATGTTCGTCTTGGAAGCGCTCTCCACGGCGGACGTGCCGCTCTCCGAGCTCCGTCGACCGTTCGAGCGGTACGCGGACTCCGGCGAGATCAACACGCGCGTCGACGACCCGGAGGCGACGATCGCATCTGTCGAAGAGAAGTACGCCGATGCCGGCGCGGTGGTCGATCACTTGGACGGCCTCACCGTCGAATTCGGCGAATGGTGGTTCAACCTGCGCCCGTCGAACACCGAACCGTTGCTGCGCCTGAACGTCGAAGCGGATAACGAAGCGGCGCTCGGACAACGCGTCGCAGAGGTGCTGGAGTTCGTTCGTGGCCACAAAAGCGAAGGGTGACGCGGATGGCACTCGATTCGTTCCTGCTCGAGATCCTCGTCGATCCGGAGGACAAGGAACCGCTCTGGTATTTCGCGGACGAAGAGACGCTCTACAACCCGCGCCTGAAGCGGCGCTACGCAGTGAGCGACGGCATTCCGATCCTTTTGATCGAAGAGGCAGAGCCAGTGGACGAGGCCGAGGCGCGCCGGCTGGAGGGAAAGGTTGCGTCGGCGATCGTTACTGGAGAGGGGCCAGCCGAGGTGGACAAAAAAGGCTGACCGCGTCGCGGGTCCTCTTCGCGCGCTCGGCGCCCGGAGACTCATGATGATCGACGAACTCGGCATGATCGACGCGATCGCGAGCATCCCGCGGTACCTCGCCGACGGTGCCGTAGACACGGACGATCTGCGGGGCGTGATCCGGTCGACGCCGAAAGAGGTGCTCGTGCTCGGCCGGAGCGTCGCCACCCACGCCACGGAATTCGTGAACGCGGCGTTGGGCCCGGGGCTCAGGGCACCCGTAACCTCCGCACCCTCGTCGGTCCTCCCGGGTCGACTCGACTCGGCGACCCTCGTCCTCGCCGTCTCGCTGTCCGCCGTCGACGCCCCCGTCCTCGAGGCGGCGAGCGCCGCCGCAGCGCGTGGC
>JBAVUF010000297.1:0-3895 GCA_049696635.1 Acidimicrobiales bacterium
CGGCGCAGGCGTCCGCCCGGCGAAGGTAGCACCGCCGGTCGCGAAGGTCGTTCCGGCGCCCGAACGTCCGCCGACGCCGAGACCGCCGATCCGCCCGCAGAAGCCGGAGCCGAAACGTCTTGAGACGGGCTATACCGACGAGAAATTCCTCACCCACCAAAAAGCAGCGCTCGAGCGCGAGCGTGCAACGTACATGGAGCAAGCGAAGATCTTGCAGGCCGAGGCTGACCTTTTGATCGCGGAAATGGAACCCGGTGACATCCAGTTCGACGAGGAGTCCGGCGAAGGCGGCACCGTCGCCGTCGACCGCGAGCGGGACCTCGCGTTGTCGGCCCAGGCACTCGAGGCCGCGGAAGAGATCGACGCCGCGCTCGAGAAGATCGCGAGCGGCAAGTACGGCATCTGTGAGAACTGCGGCCAACTCATTGCGAAGGCCAGGTTGGAGGCGTTGCCGTACGCTCGACTGTGCATCGCTTGCAAGAGCGGGGGGCTGTCTCGCCGCTGAAGGACGAATACAATCGGCACGAGCCCGAGCGCCGGAGGCGTCTCTGGGTCGTCGCGGCGTGCGCCGTGGTGGTCCTCGCCGTCGATCAGGTCACGAAAAGCCTCGCAGTGCAGGACCTCGCGCGCGGACCCGTTCACGTCGTCGGGCCGTTGTCTTTTGAGCTCGGGTACAACACCGGTGCGGCGTTCTCGATCGGGGCGGGGCTGACGCTGCCGATCATCGTCATCGCGTTCGTCCTCGTGCTGATCTTGGTGTGGTTCGCGAGGGGCACGCCGTCTCTCGACGCGGCGGTGGGGACGGGGATGATCCTCGGGGGCGCGCTCGGCAACCTCTCGGATCGGCTGTTCCGGGGACACGCCGGCGCGGTGGTCGACTTCATCCACTTCAACTTCTGGCCGACTTTCAACGTCGCGGACGCCTCGATCGTCGTTGGCACGATCGTGCTGCTCGTCGCCATCGTGCGCCGGCCGGGAGGACCGGTCCACGCAGGCGAGGACGGAGAGCGGTGAGCGGCGCCGGCACTGAAAGCTTCGAAGTTCCGGCGACGCTCGACGGGGAGCGCATCGATCGCGTTGTCTCGCTCGCATCGGGGTGCTCGCGGCGCGCCGCCTCGGAGATGATCGCCCGCGGTGATGTCCACGTCGACGGTCGTGCCGTCAGTTCACGCCACGAGCACGTCGTCACCGGCACGATGCTCGAGTTCCCCGCGAACATCACGACCAACCCTCCGCGGCGCGTCGCTCCCGAGTCCGTTCCGTTCGGCGTCGTCTATGAGGACGACGAGATCGTCGTCGTCGACAAGCCCGCCGGGCTCGTCGTCCACCCCGGCTCGGGGAATGAGCGGGGGACGTTGGTCGCCGGCTTGCTCGCGCTCTATCCGGAACTCGCCGACCGCGCCGACGATATTGGCGCGACGGAGCGTCCGGGGATCGTCCATCGCCTCGACAAGGACACGTCGGGGCTGCTCGTCGTGGCGCGGACAGCGCGCGCCCAAGCGGCGCTCGTCGATCAGCTCGCCTCGCGAGCGATGGGGCGCTCTTATCGTGCCCTCGCGCTCGGCAGTTTCGAGGCCGAGGACGGGACGATCGACGCGCCGGTCGGCCGATCTCTTCGCGACCGGACGAAGATGGCCGTCGTCGACGAGGGCCGTCCGGCGCGTACGCACTATCGCGTCGTGCGCCGGTTCGACGCACCCTTTCCATTGACGTTGCTCGACGTCTCACTCGAGACGGGGCGCACCCATCAGATCCGGGTGCACCTCGCGGCTATCGGGCGGCCGATCGCCGGCGACACGCGTTACAAAGGCGCACGTTCGAGGCAGACGAGGCACGCGCTAGGACTTACGCGTCCCTTCCTCCACGCCGCGGGACTTCGGTTGAGCCATCCGGTCTCGGGCAAGGAGATGGTTTTCACGTCGCCGCTACCGTCCGAGCTCGAATCTGTGCTTGCCCGGCTCGACGCGTCGGCGCCGGGCGCGCTCAGGCAGCCGGGTTGAGCGAGCTGACTTCGGGCTGTTCGGAGAGTTGGCGCAACGCCGAGCTCTCGAGGCTTCGGACGCGGCGCACGCCGATGCCGAGCGACTTAGCGGTCGTTTCGAGCGATGCCGGGGGCTGACCGTCGAGACCGAATCGCAACCGCAGGACGTCCCGCTCGAGTTCCGGAAGTCGCCCGATCGCCTCGTCGAGACCCTCGAGCGACACCCGCTCCGTGACGTCGACGTCGATCGGTTCCTCGCCCGTCGAGATCACGTCGCCAAGAGTGGCGGTGGCGTCCGCGGTGAGCGGCTGGTCGAGACTCGCGACGACCCGGGGCAGCAGGCGCTCCGGCGGCTCTCCGGCGCGTTCAGCGGCGTTCTCCGTCGCGACGGCGTCCTCGGGAAGCCGGATTGCCCGCCCCTTCGACTGGACGGCGCGCTGCAGCGACTGGCGAATCCACCAGGTGGCATAGGTCGAGAACTTGAAGCCTCGGCGCCAGTCGAATTTCTCGACGGCGCGCATCAGGCCGAACGTCCCTTCTTGGACGAGGTCGGTGAGGTCAACCCCACGGCCCTGGTAGCGCCGCGCCCAGTGGACAACGAGGCGGAGGTTGCCGGCGATCATCTCATTCTTCGCGTGCTCGTCGCCCTTCTCGATCCGCTGCGCGAGCGCGACTTGCTCCGCCGCGGTGAGCAGCGGGTATCGGCCGATGTCATCGAGCATCAACCGCATCAGGTCTGGGCCTCCGCTTTGCTGCTCGATCGGTTCGTCGATGGTTTTCGTTGCGATGACTTCGTCTTCCTTCCTCGCGCGATCTGCCGCGCGTCACACCCACCTGGTGTGGTGCTCCACCTTTACTAACGTCACCTCGGCGGAGTCCATTCCGGGGTTGCGCCACAATTTTCCCACGTCGATGTGACAGCGACCCGCCACGAGGTGAGCGACCAGTTGAGCGAACCCGCCGCCCGTCTCGTTCTGGTACGCCACGCCTCGACGGTCTGGAGCCGGACGGGGCGCCACACCGGTCGTACAGACGTGCCCCTCGACGAACAGGGTCGCGAAACGGCTCGCGAGCTGCGGCGACGCCTCGAGCCGCTCAACGTCGCCGCTGTCTACTCGAGCCCGCTGGAGCGTGCCTTTGAGACGTGCGAGATCGCCGGTTTTGGCGACCGGGTCGAGGTCGTCGACCACCTGGTGGAATGGGATTACGGCGACTACGAGGGCTTGACGACGCCGGAGATCTGGGAGGCGCGTCCGCACTGGGAGCTCTTTGCCGACGGGTGCCCGAACGGCGAAGTGGCGGCCGACGTGGGGGCGCGTGTCGACTTGTTCCTCGACCGGATCGCGACCGACCCGGAAGGCCATGGTGACATTTTGTGTTTTTCCCACGGCCACCTGCTGCGCGTGCTGACGGCGCGCTGGGTGCGGCTCTGGCCCGAGGAGGGGCGGCGGTTTCTCCTCGAGACTGGCCACCTCGGCGTCTTGGGCTACGAGCGCGAAACCCGCGTCGTCGCCGTCTGGAACGTCTAATCGGACGGTCCCCGCACGCCATAATGAAACCCTCACAGGTTTCGCCGTGTTCCCGTCCGAGGTTGCGCATCATCCCTGGTCAGGCCCGAAAAGTGGCGCGCGCAAGGCGACTCGGATCGACGACAGGTTCTAGCGTCGGGTCTTTCGCCACAACCTCCGACCAGGGAATCTCCATCCCAGAGCGGTTTTAGCTGCCCTTTCACCCCCTTCAATGCCTGGAAACACGGCGGCGCCACCCACTACACCTGACGGCGACGCCCGCGTCACGCCTCGGACCACGATGCGAGAACGCGATTTCGGAGAGATGGGAGCAAAAAGATGCACTCAGTTCTGGGGAGAGAACGGCGTGCCGGCGCGTTGTCGAGGTGGCGGATCCTCCTCGTTG
>JBAVUF010000298.1:0-1902 GCA_049696635.1 Acidimicrobiales bacterium
CAACGACAGCGGAGAACTCCTGCGCGGCTATCTCGTTCGCCGTGGCCATGGTCATCGGTTCCAATGCTGTGCCGGCTGCCATCACCGAGGTAGACGCCTGCACTGGGCGCAAGTTTACAGCGGGCATGGCATTTGTGTTGAATCTTGACGGATTGCCTTCCCATGATTCAATACGACGCCCGGAACCCCGTCCCTAATCTTCATGCAATGACCTAGGCCATCTTGTGCTTCCCCTTCAGTTCGGCAACGAATATATTGCGGAACACACGAGGCGCGGGGCTGATAGACTTGACGTGGTAAACGCTTACCGTTTGCCCGCTGCATCGAACGAACCGTGCCACATTGCACCAAGGAAATCCGCCATGCTGCTCGAATCGCTGCGCAAAGAAGTCCTCCACGCCAATCAGGAAATTGCCCGCCGCGGCCTCGCTCCGCACACATTTGGCAACGCCAGCGGCATCGACCGCTCCGGTCAACAGCCGCTGGTGGTCATCAAGCCCAGCGGCGTGGACTACGCCAGCCTGAAACCCTCCGACCTGGTCGTCACCGATCTCGACGGAAAAACTGTCGAAGGCACCCTGCGACCATCAAGCGATCTGGATACGCACACCCTGCTTTACCGGGAGTTCCCCCAAATTGGCGGAATCGTCCACACGCATTCTGAGTTCGCCACCTCCTGGGCACAGGCCGGCCGCCCCATTCCCTGCCTCGGTACCACGCACGCTGACTACTTTCACGGCCCGGTTCCCATCACCGAGCCGCTCACTGCAGAAGAAGTCGCCGAAGCCTATGTGCGCAACACCGGCGCCGTGATTGTGCGCCGCTTTAGAAGTGAGGGGCTTGACCCGATCGCTGTTCCCGGCGTGCTGGTCGCTGGTCACGCACCGTTTGCCTGGGGAAAATCAGCCTCCGAAGCCGTGGAACATGCCGACGTCCTGGAATACATTGCCCGCCTGGCGTTTCGAAGTGTTCTCCTCAATCCATCTGTGGACGGAGTGCCGCCTTATGTCGGCGAATACCACTACCTGCGCAAGCACGGCCCGAAGGCGACTTATGGCCAGCGCCATTTGTGATCTGGGGAGCCGGGAGCCAAAACTCCGAGCTTCTCTCCGGTGAACCCGAGGCAAAATCCGGAACATTTGCCGGAAAGTGGCACGCCCTGAGGGCTTACCGATTTCAGTAGGCCCATTCCTTTCCACGTAGACGTCCTATTGTTTTCTGAATTTTCCACAAATCCTACAGTGCTGAAGGTTGACTTTTTATTTGGGAACACGTCTCTATCTCGCATGTTCTCAATTGATTGCTCTTCAGTTCTGGATTGATGGCCAAATTTCCCCGCATGGCAACTGACGTGCAACGCAGTTTAATGACGTAAGGTGCTCCCCCCATGGAGACAAGTCTATTCAACCGCTTGCAAGCGACACTGCTAGCCGTGGCCACGGTCGGACTGGTGTTACTCGCGGTGTTGAATTTCCGCCAGGAGGGACAGTTTCCCCAGCCCTACGACGGAGTCTGGTGGAGCGAGGCGCCTGACGGGGTCGGGCTCATCGCCGAAAAGGTCCTGCCCAACAGCCCCGGTGAGCGTGCCGGCCTCCAGGAGCACGACCTGCTGACTGCCGCGAACAACGCTCCCACGGTGCACCTGTCGGACCTGGAGCGGGAACTTTATAGTTCGGGCGTCTGGAGCAAGGTCGAATACACAATTACGCGCGACCACATTCAGCTGGACACGCCTGTAGTGGTGATTCCCGAACCTCCTGACCGCAGTCTGCAGCAGGCCCTGAGGGTTATCGGGCTCATTTATCTCGCCATCGGCATTTACGTGCTCCTGCGCCGTTGGACGGCCCCTCGAGCAACCCACTTTTATCTCTTTTGCCTCGTCTCGTTTGCCTGGTACTCTCT
>JBAVUF010000299.1:0-1578 GCA_049696635.1 Acidimicrobiales bacterium
GCCGACAACAAGGCGCGACGGCGTGCCCGTCAGTTGCCCGCGACCGTCGACGCCGATGCGCTTGTCGTGTGCGTCGAAGAGCTCCGCTGCGGGTGGATCCGTCCAGACGACGGTCGGATTCGGAGGCGGCAGCCGTCCGGGCCAGGGGCTTGCTGCGTCCTCCACTGCGGGGAGTGGGTCGCCGGCGGGGACGAAGCGGACCCGCTCTTTCGGTCCGCGCCCGCCAACGAGCATGGGGAAGACGACGCCTTCTGCTCCGAGCAGGCTCTGGACACGAGCGAGCGCGCGAGCGGCGCGTTCGGGGTAACCGCGCCGACCACACAGCTCGAGCTGCCGACCGACATCGGGGGTCACCTCGATCGGATCGAGGCGGAGCCGGACGACTCCCCCGCCCCCGTCCCCCTCATCGCAGACCGCGCCGCGCGCCTGGGAGATCCACGCCTCCATCTGGAGGCGGAGTCGCTCCGCGACGAGCGCCGGGTGCACGGCGGCATCGTTCACCCAGCGACGAATGAGTCGCTCGCCTCCGGAGAGTTCGACTTCGATCTCGACGAGGGTGCAGGCGAGCCCGGCTTCTTTGAGGCTGCCGGCGAGTCGTTCGGCGAGCTCACGCACGCAGAAGGCGGCGGCGTCGACAGCGGACGCCGGCTCGTCGAGCACAGTTTCGACCGCTCGCGACTCGGTCCTCACACGCAACCCGCTCGGTGCGCCGTCTTCTGCACGAGCGAGCCGCTGGGCGCGCGCCCCATCGTGACCGAAGCGCGCGAGCACATCTTCCTCGTCGAGCGCGGCGAACGCGCCGAGTGTCGTCACCCCGAGCCGGGCTAACAGATCTGCGAGCTCGGGGCGATCGAGGCATCCGACGCTGAATGACGACAAGAACGCGGCGGCCTTGTTCGCTTCGACGATCTCTCCCATGTATGCGGCAAGGGTCGCTGCGAATCGACCGTCGGCGATACCGATCCGCCACCACGAGCCGGTGAGCGGCGTGGCGGGAGTCCGCTCCATCGGTGTGCCGACGCGACCTTCGAGCGCGTCGAGCGCCGCTGCGACAGACGCGGCGAGCGACTCCTCGCCGCCGAAGTAGCGCGCCGGACCGCGGACGGCAAACCCCACCCATCCCGGACGGTCGACGACTACCGGGGCACCGAAACCCGCGAGCTGGGCGACGACGATCTCAAAGGCGCGCGACTCGGACCCGGGGTCCTCGCGGCGAACGACGAGATCCGGGCAGCACGACACCGCTTCGCGTTGACGCTGAGCCATGCGCACGCCGTATGCGCGTGCCGCTTGTGACGCCGCAACGACCTTGCCGTTCGCCAAGACGGCCACAAGATCCTCGGGACCGAAACCCGCCGCGGTGACAGGCCAGTCCGGACAGACGACGACGAGCATCCGCTCGGCCGACGGGGCGCGCCTCGCGCTCACCTCACGACAACCTCTTTTTGTCCCACCGGTGGCTGAAAGGGCTCGGCGATCTCTTCGATCACCGGGGTGCCGGCGGCCTCGAACCAAAGTGACGCGTACACCGTGCGCGGCGTGGCGGAGCGACGGGTCGCGACGACGTCGACGCGGCGG
>JBAVUF010000300.1:0-9807 GCA_049696635.1 Acidimicrobiales bacterium
CTTCTGATCAGGCGAGGGTCGCCCGGCAACCGCACCGTGAAACGCGCCCCGTGTCCGTCGTCGGCCGACGAGGTCACGTCGATCGTCCCGCCCATCTGGGCGACGAGCTCCTTCACGATCGTCAATCCGAGACCGGTGCCCGCCGAGCGTCCGGGACGCCGCAGCGAGGAGTAGTGCCGGTCGAAGATCCGCGGCCGATCCTCTTCGGCGACGCCCGGGCCGTCGTCGGCGACCGCCAGCGAGACGAACCCATCAGGCGCCATCTCGCAGCTCACCTCGACGCGTTGGTGTGCAAAGCGCAACGCGTTCTCGATGAGGTTCGAGACGATCTGCGCGATGCGGTCGCGGTCGCCGATCATCGGCGCCGGTTCGTCGGCGGTGACGGCGAGGGTGGCTCCGACTGCCTCCGCCTGGTAGCGCATGGACGCCGCGACCTGGGAGACCGCGAGGGAGGCGTCGATCGCGTCGAGATTCAGCGCGAACTGGTGCGCGTCGAGGCGCGCGAGGTCGAGGAGGTCACCGATGAGCCGCTCAAGGCGGTTCGCCTCACCGACGACGACGCGTGCGGCGCGCGTCGGGTCCGCGACCTGACCTTCGACGATCGCCTCGGCGTAGCCGAGGATCGAGGTCAAAGGGGTGCGGAGGTCGTGCGAGACCGAGAGCAGGAACTGGCGGTCCATGTCACGAAGCTGTTCGAGGCGCGCCGCCATCTGGTTCAACGAGATGCGCAGTGTCTCGAGTTCGCCGACGTCGCTTCGCGCCGGATCGAGTCTCGTCGAGAGGTCCCCGGCGGCGATCCGTCTCGCCGCCACGGCGGCGTCGACGACGCGTCGGCTCACCCGGCGAGTGATGATCGCTGCGGCGACGGCGGCGGCGACGAGCGAGATGCCCCCGGCCAACAGGAAGTACGACACGCTCGCTGAAGTCGTCCCGACAAGACGCGCCAGATAGAGCGCGACGACGATCTCGTGCTGGCCCTTCGACGCCGCCGGCACCGTGAACAGCGGTACCGCGGCAAAGGCGGTCCCCTGGTACACCCCGGAGATGGCGCGGTCATGCGCCAGCCTCCGCGTGTCGAGCGCTCCCGGTCCGACGTCGAGCGGGTTTGATGCCGAGACGAGCGTCCGCGGTGGCGAGGCCTCGATGATCGCCGCCTCTCTGATGCCGGCAACTTGGGCGACCAAGGGCAAAAGCTCCTTGAAGGTATTCGTCTCGCTCTCTCCCCGGTGCGAGAGCGTCTCGGCGCTGCGCGCGAGGTGCTCGGTCTCTGAGAGCACGAGGTTGCGGGCGTCGGCGGTGTCGGCGTTGCGCACGAGGGCGAAGCTCACGAAGCCGGCGAGGGTCAGCGCCACGGCCAAGATGACGACGAACGCGAGGGTGATCCTCGTCCCGATGGTGAGGAACGAGCCGAGTCGCGCGCGTCGGGACGCGTCAGTCGAAGCGGTAGCCGACACCCCAGATCGTTTCGAGGGGGAGCGCGTCGCCGAGCTTGCGGCGCAGTTGGCGGACGTGGACGTCGACGGTGCGCTCGTCGCCGATCCAGCCCGCGCCCCAGACGGCGTCTAGGAGTTGGCGGCGGGTGAAGACGATGCGCTGGTTCTCGGCGAAGTGCAACAACAGGTCGAACTCGCGCGCGGTGAGTGCGACTGCGCCCTCCCTTGTCGTCATCACCTCGCGACGCGCCGCATCGACGGTGATGTCCCCGACGGTGATCGGCGCCGAATGCGGGCGCTTCGGACCATCGGCACGCCTCAGGATGGCGCGCACGCGGGCGACGAGCTCGCGCGGTGAGAACGGCTTCGTGATGTAGTCGTCGGCGCCGAGTTCGAGGCCGAGAACCCGATCCACCTCGTCGTCGCGCGCGGTGAGGAAGACGACGGGGACGTCGCTCGTTTTGCGGATCTCCCGGCAGAGTTCGACGCCGTCGATCGGTCCCGGCAGTCCGATGTCGACGAGGACGAGTTGTGGTCGCTCGTTCGTGATGAGCTCGCGGCCGCGGGTCGCGTCGGACGCCTGCAGCACCCGGTACCCGGCTTTGCGCAGGTACAGGTCGACGAGGTCGGCGATGTGATGGTCGTCCTCGACCAGCACCACCGTCTTGTTGGCGTCGTCTTTTTCGGCGCGCATGACGTCCGGCATGCCAAAGCATGGCGCGCCGGAAGCGTCGACGTGCATTTCGGCGGTCCCAACTTCTGGCAAGAAATTTCACAAGACGTGACCGGTACGCTGTCGCGGTGGCAAAGCGCCTGGCAGGAGCGTTTTCCCGCTGCCGGGTGCTTTTCCGGGGGCACGGGCCCTCTGTCGGCATCGCGGGCCGGTTCCGGGCTGGTCAGGTGGTCAGCGAAGGGAGCGGTCCGTGATCGTGAAGATCTGCGGCATCACACACGAGGACGACGCGAACCTCGCCGTGGCGATGGGTGCCGACGCGGTCGGCTTCGTCTTTGCCCCTTCGCCACGTCAGGTGGCGATCGGGGCCGCCCGGGACATCGCGCGGCGTCTCGACCCTTCGGTGATCACCGTCGGAGTGTTCCGCGACGCTGTGGCCCAGCGCGTCGTCGACGTCATCTTCCAAGCAGGGCTCCGCGCCGCGCAACTCTCCGGCCATGAAAGCCCGGAGGATGTCGCCTTCGTCGCGCAGAAGATTCCCCTCGTGATCAAGGCCTTCGCCGCCAACTCGGCCGCGCTCGACGACCTCAGCAGCTACCGCGCCGACGCGGTCTACGTCGAGGTTCCTCCCCAGATGCCGGAGCGCGTCTTTGACTGGCGGCTTGCAGAGCGCATTCCGAGCGGGACGCGGCTGATGATCGGTGGGGCGATCGACGCCGAGAATGTCGCGACGGCGATTGCCCGGGTGCGGCCGTGGGGTGTGGACGCGTCGGCGACGGTCGAAACGGCCGGCCGCAAGGATCCGCGCAAGGTGCGCGCCTTCATCCGGGCGGCGAAGGCCGCGGCGCCCGAACCCTCGAGATCGTCGGACGGCCCGTACGACTGGAAAGAGGACTGGTAGGACCTTTCTGAAAGAGCTGACTTTGCGTATAGTCATGGGATTGACATACTTGACACACCAAGGCTCCCGGCGTATTATGTACTTGTGACACCAATCAAGACCCAAAAACCACCAAAATCCCTGCTAGAGGCCATCCGGTACTTTTCGGACGAGGACCGTGCCTTTGAGTTCTTCAAGCAGCTTCGCTGGCCTGACGGCGAGGTTGCCTGCCCGCGTTGTGGCGAAATGGACCCGTACTTCCTTTCGACGCGGCACATCTGGAAATGCAGGGGTTGTCGCAAGCAGTTCTCCCTCAAGGTCGGCACGATCTTTGAGGACTCACCGATCGCCCTAGACAAGTGGCTTCCCGCGGTCTGGCTGATCGCTAACTCCAAAAATTCGATCTCGTCTCACGAATTGGCGCGGGCGCTTCAGGTCACGCAGAAAACCGCCTGGTTCATGCTCCACAGGATCAGATTTGCGATGGAATCTGAGACGTTCGAGAAACTGTTTGGGACCTCGGAAATCGACGAAACCTACGTCGGAGGTCGAGGAGAATTCGTACATCGGCGGGTTCTAAAGCTTCGCGGCTATCCGCCAAAGACTCCTGTGCAGGGTGTGCGGAATCGCGACACCGGCACGGTGCGAGCCAAAGTGATCACGGGCGAAGGCCAGCTCAAGGCGAACGTCCACTCGTGGATCGAACCGGGAGCGACGGTCTACACGGATGAAGCGCAGGCGTATCGAACTATCGGCGACACCTATATCCACGATTTCGTGACGCACCAGGGCCCGACTCGTAATCGTTACGTCCGTGGCGACGTGCACACCAACGGTATCGAGAACTTCTGGGCGCTACTCAAGCGTGCGATCAAAGGAACCCAAGTCCACGTAGACCGGAAGCATCTTGATCGCTATGTGACCGAGCGAGTCTTTGCGTACAACTACCGAGGCGAAACGGATCTTGAACGGATGCAGCGGGTGTTGGCTGGGGCGAGCGGACGTCGCCTCACGTTCGATGAGCTGGCGGGTTGAGTTACTTGCGACTAGCAGATTCCGATGGCCTCGCGAGTTTGCGATGAGAGACCCAGCGCGTCGCTTGCCAGCTCAGCGTACGACGAGTATGGAGTACCAGTCCCAATCTTCACGTATCGCTGGTCGATGATCCCTTTGGCGTCTGATGCAAGAGCGACCGTCACGCCACCCGCTTGAATAGCCCAATGCTGAAACAAGTCCGTGGGAGTGGTTAAGTCAGCTGCTTCGATGTAATGCGGGCGCTGCGCGAACACCCACAGACTCTTCTCTTCCCCGTGCCCCGCGATACAACGAAATGCCACCACGTCATCGCCAATGCGCATGATGCCCGCGGTCGGGTGATTGAACTTGTTGTGGACGCGGAAAACATCCCCGACCTGCCAGGGCTGCCTACCAGGTTCAAGATTCAACATCGCTCGACTCCTCGTCGAAACACCGCTCAAACAGTTTACCCAGGTCAGCATCCCAATCGCCGTCAGCGCCGACTGACACGTGGAGCGGGTTCTCGTCTGTTGGATCATGACGAACTCCGAAACGAGGGCTGGCCGCGCGGATCCTGCCCACCGTGGTGTGGCGGACAAGCTGTCGCCCCGGTCGATGGCTGGTCTGCCCATCACAAGTCAGGTACGTCATCGCACCGGCATCCAACCGCCCCCAGGCGAGGGACAACTCCGTCTGACCGGGATCCGGCACATTTTTGAACTGCCTTTGCTTGGTGCCGAATTGAGACAACTCATATTCGGGCCGCAATAGCGCTTCGTCACCGAACATTGGGAACGACAGTACGCCCCGCTTGCGAGCTCACGAATTACAACGTTGTAGCAAAGCTGGCACTCGCTCGACTACAGTGCTAAACGCCCCTGTAGCTCAACGAATAGAGCCGTTGTCCACCGAACGACGAGATGCGGGTTTAAATCCCGTCGGGGGTTGTTTCTCACGCAAGTGGGGCGCTCTTATGAGCGCCCCACTTGCAGAGACTCAACTTGCCGTCCACCGAACAACCCAAGATTACCAGCTAGGGAGGTGAAATGAAGACAACAACGCTTCAGGACGTCGTTGCTTTCTGCGTGTGGTCGAGCGTCATTATTGCGATCGTCGGGGCATACGCCTGGACGGAGCTGCACAAGCGCGGCGAGGCATGACCGAACAGCACGAGCATGAGTGTCCACAATGTGGCGCGGAACTTCGCTTTGATCCCGCCACACCAACGGGACTCGGGAAGCTGCGAAGACCAGTTCCCGCGATGGTCTGCCCAAACTGCCAGGAATTATTCGGTCGTCAGGATGACGGCACGATTGTCAAACTTGCCCCGATGGACACTCTTTAAGGACATAGCGCCGGAGTTAACCGCGCCGCCTTCTGACCTCGTCCTTCGGTACCTTGAGCAACTTCGCGAGTAGCTCCGCCGTCTTCGCGACCGAATCGGGCGCGTCTTTGGGCTCGTCTTCGCGGCCCCGATCTTTGTCGGGTTTGGGTCGGTCCTGAACGGCCATCACGCCCTCAGATCTCGTGGCTTATCCCACATAGTATGTGGCAAGCCTAGCCCTGACCAGGGGAAATGGCGGGGTGGCTGGTGTGTCAAGTATATCAATCCCATAGTCATGCAGGTTCGCGTATAGTCATGCCATGAAGACGGCCGTTATCGGCGCTTCGGGCTATCTGGGCGCTGAGCTCCTGCGTCTGTTGGCCCGGCATCCGGCGTTCGAGGTCGCCCTCGCCCAAGGGGATCGATCGGCGGGCGAGCGTGTGGCGACGCTGCATCCCGGCCTCGAAAAGGACTACCCGGACCTCGTCGTCGAGCCGCTGTCGCCCGAGTCGGCGTCGCGCGCCGACGTCGTCTTCGTTGCGCTCCCTTCAGGTCATTCCCAGGACGTCGTCGCGGAGCTCGTCGATGCGACTCGGGTCGTCGACCTTGGCGCGGACTTCCGCCTGCGGGAGGCGAAGTCCTACGAGCAGTGGTACGGATTCACCCATCGTCACGAAGCGCTGCTGGCGAAGGCGGTCTACGGCCTCCCGGAGCTGAACCGCGCCGCGCTTGTTGGCGCGTCGCTCATTGCCGCGCCGGGCTGTTATGTCACCGCGGCCGCGCTGGCGCTTGTGCCGCTGTTGGAGGCGGGCGTCATCGAACCGGGCGGGGTGATCGTCGACGCCGCGAGCGGAGTGTCAGGAGCGGGCCGCGAGCCGACGGCCACGACGCATTTCGGCGCGGTGAACGAGAACTTCAGTGCGTACGGACTCGTCGACCACCGCCACACGCCGGAGATCGAACAGGTCACCGGGGCCGAGGTTTTGTTCACGCCGCACCTCGCGCCGATGACGCGCGGCATCCTCGTCACGGCGTACGCACGCGCAACTGCGTCGCGGCCCAGCGAGGAGTTGCTCGCGATCGTCGCCGAGCGGTACGGCGGCGAGCGTTTCGTCGAGGTGGTCGAGCATTCGCCTGGGACGCGCGAGACCTACGGCTCGAACCTCGCGAAGCTCACGGTGCGCTCGTCGCCGCGCACCGGCCAGGTCATCGCCCTCTGCGCGATCGACAACCTCACCAAGGGCGGCGCCGGACAGGCGATCCAAGCGGCGAACATCGCCTGCGGGATCGGGGAGGCGTCCGGACTCGACGTGTTGCCGGTGGTCCCGTGACTCCGGTGAGCCACGAGCCCTCGACGACAGCGTCGGTACTCGTCGAGGCGATCCCGTTCATACGGAAGTTCGCCGGCTCGGTCGTGGTCGTGAAGCTCGGAGGGAGCGCGCTCGTTCCCATTGCCGGGACGACGCCGATGCTCGAGGGTTTCGCACAAGACGTCGTGCTTGCGCGCAGCGTCGGCATGCTGCCCGTCGTCGTCCACGGTGGTGGACCGCAGATCAGCTCGTTAATGGAGCGTCTCGGAAAGAGCCCGGAGTTCCGCGCCGGGCTCCGCGTGACAGACGCCGAGACACTCGATATCGCCCGCATGGTGCTCGTCGGCAAGGTGAACCGCGACATCGTCGGTGCCCTGAATGTCCACGCGCCAGTCGCCGTCGGCCTCTCGGGCGAGGACGCCGGCTTCATCCACGCGATCGAGCGCGATCCCGAGCTTGGATTCGTCGGCGACGTCTCGTCGGTCGATCCGGAACTTCTGCGTCACCTCCTCCAGGAAGGAGTTGTTCCAGTCGTCGCAACGATCGCCTCGGGGGACAAGGGGCAGGCGTACAACGTCAACGCGGATGCCGTTGCGAGCGCGGTCGCGGTGTCGTTGAAAGCCCGCAAACTCATCTATCTCACCGATGTGAACGGCGTGCGCCGGGATTCGGACGATGCGTCGTCGGTGTTGTCGAACACAACGGCGGACGGGCTGCAAACCCTGATCGACGACGGAACGATCTCGGGTGGCATGGCTCCGAAGGCACGAGCGTGCATCGACGCCGTCCGCGGTGGGGTCACCGCGGCGCACGTGCTCGACGGCCGGGTGCCGCACGCGCTGTTGCTCGAGCTCTTCACGGAGTCCGGCGTCGGGACGATGGTGACACGGTGAGCGGTTTGATGCCGACATACCGCGAGTCGAAGGTTCGCTTCGTCTCCGGATCGGGCGCGTGGTTGACCGACGCGGAAGGCAAGCGTTACCTCGATTTCCTCTCGGGGATCGCCGTCACCTCGCTCGGACACGCGCACCCGGTCGTGCGCGACGCCATCTGTGCCCAGGCGAAGACGCTGGTGCACGTCTCGAACCTCTTTGCGAACGGGCTCAACGAAGAGGTCGCGACGATCCTCGACTCGCTCCTCGGAGACGGTGAGCCGCTCGGGGGAAAGGTCTTCTTCGCGAACTCGGGTGCCGAGGCGAACGAGTGCGCCCTCAAGCTCGCGCGGCGCGCAACGCCCGAAGGTCGCTTCGGGATCATCGCCGCCAACGAGGCGTTCCACGGCCGCACGCTGGCGACGCTCGCGGCCACCGGCCAGCCGAAGAAACAGGCGCCGTTCGCGCCGTTGCCGGAAGGTTTTCACCACGTCTCCTACGGCGATCCCGAGGCGATCCGCGCTGCCGTCGGACTCGACACGGCCGCCGTGATGCTCGAGCCGATCCTCGGCGAGGCAGGGGTTATCACGCCGCCGAAGGGCTACCTCGCGCAAGTTCGCGCGATCTGCGACGAGCTCGGGTTGTTGTTGATCGTCGACGAAATCCAGACCGGCTTGGCACGCACCGGAAGATGGTTTGCCTTCCAAGACGAAGGCATCGTTCCCGACGTCGTGACGATCGCGAAAGCGTTTGGTAACGGTGTCCCCGTCGGCGCGTGCTGGGCGCGTGACGACGTGGCCGCAACGTTCCAGTCCGGCGACCACGGCTCCACGTTCGGCGGTCAACCCCTCGCGATGGCGGCCGCGAAGGCGACGCTCGAGACGATGATTGAGATCGATGCGCCGAACAGGGCGAGTCATGCCGGCGATCGCCTCGCCGGCGCGCTGCGTTCCGTGAAGGGTGTCAGCGAGGTGCGAGGTGCCGGTTTGCTCATCGGTCTCGCGCTTGGGAAGGGGATCGACGCCCGCCTCGTCGCGGAGAAAGCGCTCGAGTTCGGACTCGTGGTGAACGACCCGACGCCGTCGGCGATCCGCCTCTGTCCGCCGCTCATCGTCTCTGATGACGAGATCGACGAAGGCGTCGATCGTCTCAGGAGAGCGATCGGAGCCGCGACATGAGGTACTCCAGTAGCGCGAGGAGAGAGCGATGAATCTGCTGCGTGTGAGCGATCTCTCTCCCACTGCCCTCGTGGAGGTGCTCGCGTTCGCGAGCGAGAGCGATCCGGATCCGGTGCTGTCAGGGCGCGGTGTGGCGCTCGTCTTCGAGCACCCATCAAATCGCACCCGCAACGCGACGGAGATGGCGGTCGTGGCACTCGGTGGGCATCCGGTTTCGATCATGAAGGACGAAGTCGGAATCGACACCCGCGAGTCGGCCGAAGACGTCGCACGGACGCTCGCCTGTTACCACGCGGCGCTCTGCGTTCGCGCTGTACGGCATTCGACACTCGAGCGGATGGCCGTCGCTTTGGCGGGTACCGACGTCCCACTCATCAACCTTCTGTCCGACGTCGAGCACCCGACGCAGGCGATCGCGGACGTGAAGACAATTGCCGACGAATTCGGCACCGTTTCCGGGCAGAAGGTCGCCTACATCGGCGACGCGAACAACGTCTGCCGGTCGCTCGCCTTTGCCGTCGCGGCCCTCGGCGGCGAATTCGTCGTCGCGAGCCCGCCGGGGTTCGGGCCGAGCGAAGAGGAGCTGAACGCGACGAAGGGACTCGAGGGAAGGGTCGTCGTCGCGGGTTCACCGGCTGACGCAGCAGACGGCGCCGACGTCCTGTACACGGACGTCTGGGTCTCGATGGGCGAAGAGGGCGCCGACGACAAGCGCAACGCGTTCGTCGGGTTCACGATCGATGACGAGCTCCTCGACCGAGCTGCTCCGTCGGCGATCGTGCTTCATTGCCTTCCCGCTCACCGGGGCGAAGAAATCACCGCGTCGGTACTCGATGGGCCTCAAAGCCGCGTGTGGCAACAGGCGCGCAACCGCCTCGAAGCTGCACGCGGGGCGTTGTCATACCTGCTCGGAGGCGCACGATGAGCCGTATCCCAAAGAACCGTCGTCAGCACCTCGTCGCGAGCCTGCTCTCGGAATTCCCGGTGACGAACCAGCCACAGCTTGTCGACCTGCTCGCCGAGCGCGGTGTCGACGCGACGCAGGCGACGGTCTCGCGGGATCTCGAGGAACTCGGCGCGGTGAAGGTCCGCCTGCCGGGTTCGGCGCGCCCCGTCTATG
>JBAVUF010000301.1:0-5091 GCA_049696635.1 Acidimicrobiales bacterium
TGTCCCGCGACGGACGGTTACTCCGCGGCACGAATCGAGGAAGAGCTCGTCGTCACGCAATCGGGATCGAGCACGATCACCTTGTTCCCCGCCGAGGAGCTCTTCATCGCCAATGCGTACTGACGACGGCTCGATCGAGACCGAGCTCGGCTCGCTCATCGCACACGATGACTGCGCCGACTCTGATCGCGGGTTCGTTTGGATCACGACGCCACGCCTCCCCCGCCCTCGCGGCGGTGAATTCGACGCCCGCGCCACCTCGCCTGTCGACCTCTTCGTCGAGGTGGCGCGCTCGAAGAAGGGTTGAGCCCCGTGGCGCAGGCGTTCGACCTCGACGACGGGACCCTTTCTCGCGAGCAGTCCGAGATGCGCGACGTGTGTCGACGGTACGTGGACGGCGTCCTGAAACCGTTCATCCGCGCAAACCGGGGAAGAGAGTGGCGATTTGAACCCAGCGAGCGGCTCCCTCCGGAGATCTTGCGTGAGGCCGACCGCGCCGGCCTTCGCGGCCTCGGTGTCCCCGACGAGTACGGCGGCGTGTCGCTCGAGCGCGAGGGCGAGGCGCAGACGTTCGCGCTGATCGCTGCCGAGCTCGCCCGGGGCGACGTCGGCGTCGCCGACAAGCTCGTCCAGAACTGGAAGATCGCCGTCTTGCTCCGCGCGCTCGCCGCAAAGTCCCTCCAAGACGAATGGTTTCCCCGATACATGGCCGACCCTGGTTTCCTGATGGCGCACTGCCTCACCGAGCCACGAGGCGCGTCGGACCGCTGGCTGCCCTACAACGCGGTCGAGGCGAACATGGACACGAAAGCCGAGTTTGTCGACGGCTACTGGTCGCTCACCGGCCGGAAGCAGTTCATCAGTAACGGTTACGACGCAAGCCTCTACGTCGTCTACGCCAACACCGACGATGCGCGCGGCATGCTCGAAGGGACGAGCAGCTTCCTCGTGCCTCGCGACACCCCAGGTCTCGAGGTCACGCGCTGCAACGAGACGATCGGGGGCCGGTACATGAACAACGGAGAGATCGCCCTCGACAACTGCCGCGTCCCCGAGGATCATCTCCTTGCCCAGGGCGACGCACTCAAAAAGGCCGGGGTCTACTTCCGTCCCGGAAAGATCATGCAAGCCGCGAAGAACCTCGGTATCGGCTTCGCGGCCTTCGAGGACACGGAGGGCTTCGTCCACGAGCGGGTCCAAGGCGGCCGGCTGCTGATCAAGCACCAGGCGGTCGCGATCCGAATCGCGCAGATGGCGACGGCCCTCGAGGCAGTCTCCTCGTTCCTCCGCCGGGCAGCGAGGGCGGTCGACGGACGACACCGCGACGCGGACCGGCTGGCCGACATGGTGAAGGTCTTTGCCGCCGAGGAGATCCTCGGCGTCTGCAAGCACGCGATGGAGCTACACGGAGGGAGCGGGTCGATGCTCGAGGTCGGCATCGAGAAGTACTTCCGGGACGCCTCCGTCTACCTGCACATGGACGCAACGGCGGACATCTCGAACTTCCGCATCGTGAAGGCGATGTATCCGGCTACCGCTGGTACGTATGCAGGACCGGAGTGAGGAAAGGGCCGAACCCGCGGTGGTCAGCGGGTCAAAGAAAGGGGTCGGAATGGGAGTGAGCAAGCGCCGCATCAGCTATGTGCCCCTCGAGGAAATGACGCCGGAAATGCGAGAGGAAGTGCATCGTGGCGCTCGCGAAGGGACCCCGAGGCCGGAGAGTTCGGCGATCAGAGCGCATGTCCCCGCCGCATTTTGGTCCTTTGCGAACGCCTGGGACGCCATTTTCAGGAACGGAGTCTGCGACCACGCGATCAAGGAGTTGTGCCGTCTCTACATCTCACGCTCGGTGAAGTGCGAGTACTGCGGCAACCAGCGCTCCGAAAAAGCTCGAACCCTCGGGTTGGATGAGGGTCACCTTGAAGACCTGCTGAACTTCGAGAAGTCGGATCGCTACAGCGAGCGAGAAAAGGCCGCGCTCGCGTATGCCGAGGCAATCGCGTGGCACCTGCCTTCTGACGACGATCTATGGGGTCGGCTGCACGCGCACTTCTCCGAACCCGAACTCGTCGAGCTTGGTTGCATGATCGCTCTTACGCTCGGCCAGCAGAGCTGGCTTCGACTGCTCGACATCGAGCATCACGAGGTGCTTGCTGGAGGTGACGCGTCGATGGCCCCCGGTTTCGAGAGCGCCGAAGCGGTCGCGGCCACCAAATCAAGCAAGGATTATTGGGCCACTAAGTGACTCGCGCCTCGACCTGTGGCGGGTGTCAGGTGAAGATTATCTGGCCGCCAGCTGCCAACTCGTAAAACTCGCCGACCGTGATGATGTC
Source organism: Acidimicrobiales bacterium (assembly GCA_049696635.1). Taxonomy (GTDB): domain Bacteria; phylum Actinomycetota; class Acidimicrobiia; order Acidimicrobiales; family Bog-793; genus CAVRXQ01. Next base: position 2,334 of record JBAVUF010000301.1, read on the forward strand.
CTTCACCTGGTCAATCAGGTCATCCTTCGTCAGACCGAACAGGTCGCACGACGCCTTGCACCCGTACAGGCCGGCGCCGGTGTCCGAGATCATCTCCATGAACTCGGGAATCGGCGGGATGTCGAGCTTTTTCATCTTGTAGTCGAAGTACTTCGTGAGCGCCGAGGACAATCCGGGGATTGCGCCGACGAGCGTCGGCAGGTGCAGTCCCGGATTCCCGACCGAGGCGACCTTGACCTTCCCGTAGCGCTTTTTGTTCACGGCGTCGAGGCCGAAGAAGGTGAAGAACAAGTTCGCCTCGATGCCTTCCGCTCGAGCACCGTTTGCCATGATCAGCGCCGGATAGATGCCCTCGAGCGAGCCCTTTGAGACGATGATCGAAACTTTTTCTACGTTCTCTGCCATCCAAGTCCCCTTTCTCTTAGGGGTTCGCCGCTACACATAGCTACATATAAAAGGTCAAATGCAGCCGCGGGGCTTTGGGATACCGGCGATCTTGGCGGCGATCTTGGCCGGTCCCTTGGGAAACAACTGGTAGAGCTCTTTGATCGAGACCCCCGAGGTCTTGCCGAGTACCCTCACGCTCGGACCAGCGCCCTTTTCCAGGTATTCGGTTCTCATGAAGCGGATGACCTTCCAGTGGACATCGGTCAACTGGTCGATGCCCTCTCGCCTCGCGAGCTCGGGAACCATTTCCTCGGTCCACTGCTCGGGGTGGACGAAGAACCCTTCGTCGTTCAACTCGACGTCAGTGGTGGCAATGGTCGTGTTCGACATCGGTCAGTCCTTTCTCGCCCAGCTCTTCGTGAGGAGGTGCTTGCCGGCGCGTGGCATCGCCGACGCGACTCCGGGGAGGTCGCGCCCAGGCAGGAGGGCGTGCCAGTAGATCGACTGGAACATGAGCTTTCCGACGTGGTTGAGCCGCGACTCCTTCAAGAGCGGCAGGCCGACGCGTGTCGGAAAGTGCCCCGGCAAGGGCTCAATGTCGTAGTTGAAGTCGACGAGGAGCGCCTTGTGGGAGCCCGTTTCGATGAAGCAGTTTGCGTGCCCGTCGAATCCTTCGTCCAACGGCTCGCCCTCGAGGTACCGCTTGATGTTCTCGACCACAGTCTCGCCTTCGAAGTGGGTCACTGACCCCGCCTTCGAGGTGGGAACGTTCGCGGCGTCACCGATCACGAAGATGTTTGACGCGGCCTTCGACTGCAGTGTCCGTTCGTCAGTCGGCACGAAGTTGAGCTCGTCTCCAAGACCCGGCGAGCGACCGACGAAAGGAGCGCCACCGTGAAGTGGGATGACGACGGCCAAGTCGAACGGCATCTCGCGACCGTCGTACGAGACGAGCTTGCCGCCGGTGCCGTCGACCTTGCCGGTGTTGAACTCGGTGAGGAGCGCAACCCCCTTGTCGGCGAGCATTCCACCAAGCAGCGCGCTGCAAACCGGCTTTGTGAACGCACCGTCGAGCGGCGTCACGTAGGTCAACTCGACATCGTCGCGGATTCCACGTTCACGGAAGTACCAGTCGGCGAGGAAGCAGAATTCGAGCGGTGCCACTGGGCACTTGATTGGCATGTCGACGATGTTCACGACGAGCCGACCCCGGTCGAAGGTGGCGAGCGCGGCCTCGAGCGCGCCGGCGCCTTCCGGCGTGTAAAAGGTGAACACCTTGTCCATCCAGCCGGGACCGGTCAGCCCCTCTGTTTCGTCCGTCGCGAGAACGGCGCCGGTGGCGACGACGAGCACGTCGTAGCCGAGGACCGATCCATCGCTCAGGATCACCGTCTTGGATTCGATGTCGACATGGTCGATGCAGCACTGTTTGAACGCGATCCCTTCGCGTAGCTGGCGAGACCGGGGCCGGACGATGTCCTCTGGATGCATGAGTCCAAACGGAACAAATAACAAACCCGGTTGGTAGACATGACGATCGTCTTGGTCGACGACGGTGATCTCCATGTTTTCGGGTAAGAACCTCCGTCGCAACCGATTGGCCGTCAAGGTTCCCCCCGTGCCCCCGCCCAGGATGACGACGCGATGCTTCATCGAGACCCATTCAAACCTCATTCCCGGCGATTGAGTAGGACCGAAAGACCTCTTCGGCTCCGATCATGTTCGTGAGCACCAGTAGTGGCCATTGGCCCTACCGGGTGCCGCCTGAAATCGCGAGCATCGATGTCTACCGGTTAACGCGGAGGCGCCGTCCGTCCGGCTAGGAGCAAGAGATGACCGCGACCGTTCGAGTCATTCATATCGAGGGGGACCAATTCGAGATTGCTATCCGTCAACACCGATTGCTAGTCGACCAGCCGGTAGCCGACGGTGGTAACGACAGCGCGCCAACGCCAACCGAGCTTTTCATTTCGAGCCTCGCCGCTTGTATCGCGCACTACGCCAGACGGTATCTCGCTCGTCACAACCTGCCGACGGCGGGACTATCCGTGGACGCAGAGTATGCGATGGTCGCCCACCCGACTCGGGTGGGCGAGATCACGCTCTATCTCGCTGTTCCTGACGGCTTACCGGACGACCGGCTGGCCGGACTCCTCGCCGTGGCACGTAAGTGCACCGTACACAACACGCTCGAGGTTCCACCGGCAGTGCTCGTCGAACTTGCCCGCGAACCGATTGTTGTGGCCTAACTGCGGTGTCGTCGGTCGCGCGCCGATGGAGCGGATCTGGAGTTCGCTGCGGATCAAGCTCTTGAACCGAAAGCGTTGCCGGACCAGCCTCGAGCTCGCGGGCGCTATCGGCTACTACATCG
>JBAVUF010000302.1:0-8786 GCA_049696635.1 Acidimicrobiales bacterium
CTCGTCGTGCGCGAGCCGATCTGTGCGAACTGGCGCGAGGTCCTCTACGGGTTGCGGCGGCTCGAAGCCCGCGGCGTCGTGCGCGGCGGCCGTTTCGTGTCCGGGTTCTCAGGCGAGCAGTTCGCACTGCCGGAGGCGGCCGATGCACTCCACCGCGTCGCGCGGAGAGAACACGACGGTTCGGCGATTCGGATATCGGCGGCGGATCCCCTCAACCTCACCGGACTCGTCCTCGGGGTGCCCCGTGTCGCCACCGCGGCGGGAAAGTCGATCACCATCGTCGACGGTGTCGTCGCGATCAACGAGACGGCCGTCGGTCACAGGGCCGCCTCGTAACCGAATCGGCATCGTCGCGCTCTTTTGGGCGCGACACCCCTCCGATACCGTTCGAGCGCGGCCAAAGTGCCGCCAACCAAAGGAGCGCCCATGCAAGTCGACGGATACGAAAACGGAGTGCCGTCCTGGGTGGACCTCGGGACGACGGATCTCGACAAGTCGGTTGCCTTCTACACCGAGCTGTTCGGCTGGGACGCGCAAGATCAGGGTGAAGAGGCTGGCCATTACCACATCTGCCTGCTGAGGGGTCTCCCCGTGGCGGGAATCGGGCCGCTGATGGACGGCAGCGGCCACGCGCGATGGACGACGTACGTGAACGTCACCGACGCGAACGACACTGCCGAGCGGATCACCAAAGAGGGTGGAACGGTCGTGATGGGTCCGATGGATGTCATGGGGCAGGGCCATCTCGTCGTCGCGTTCGATCCGGCCGGCGCCGCCTTCGGCGCCTGGCAGCCAGGTATGCACAAAGGCGCCCTGATCGTGAACGAGCCCGGCGCGTACACCTGGAGCCATTTGCTGTCGCGTGACTTGGGTAAGGCGCAGGCCTTCTACACCTCGGTGTTCGGATGGGGCACTGAGGAGGACCCCGAGACGAACTCGACGAGCTTCACGGTGGATGGGAGGCCGGTGGCGGGCGGCATGCCGATGCCGGGCGAAGTGCCCGCGGCGGTCCCTTCGTACTGGGAGGCGTACTTCGAAGTCACCGACCTCGACGCCGCTTCGAAGCTGACCACCGAGCGGGGCGGATCGATCAACATGACGACGGAGATGCCGACGGGACGTATCGCGAGCCTGCTCGATCCGGTGGGTGCCGCCTTCGGCATCCACGAGGCGAAGTCCTAACCGCTCGCAACCTCGACCGATCCGGGTACCGCAGTTTCGGCGACCCGGATCGGTTGCGAGCGGTTTGCCGGACGCGCTTAGCCAACAGCAAAAAAGGGCGCGCGCTCAGGAGCTTTCGAGTCGGTCTCCGAGCGCGTCGAGCTCTTCGTCGAGGGCGTTCGGGACCCTGTTCCCGTACGTTCCGAAGTAGTCGCGGATGTGCTTCACCTCGGAGCGCCAGTCTGCGGTGTCGATCGAGAAGAGTTCGTCGATCACCCCTGGGCGCAGATTGAGTCCGCTGACGTCGAGCGCTCCCGGCGCCGGCAGCCAACCGATCGGGGAACGGACCGCTTCGCCGCGCCCACGGCAACGCTCGAAGATCCACGCGATCACCCTCGAGTTCTCGCCGAATCCCGGCCACAAGAACCTGCGCTCGGCGTCCTTGCGGAACCAGTTGACGTAGAAGACCTTCGGTAACGCGGATTCCTCGACGCGCGAGGTGAACGAAAGCCAGTGCGCCCAGTAGTCCGCCATGTTGTACCCGCAGAACGGCAGCATCGCGAACGGGTCGTGACGGAGCCGGCCGACTTCTCCCGTCGCGGCCGGGGTGGTCTCCGAGGTCATGATCGCCCCGAGAAAGACCCCGTGGGGCCAGGTGAAGCTCTCGTGAACAAGCGGCACGACCGAAGAGCGTCGCCCGCCGAACAGCACTGCCGAGATCGGCACCCCGGCGGGATCGTCCCACTCCGGCGCGACGGCGGGGTCCTGATCGATCGGAACGGTGAAACGGGCGTTCGGATGGGCGGCCGTCGTCTCGGACGCAGGCGTCCAATCTGCACCTTTCCAGTCGATCAGGTGCGCGGGTGGCTCCTTCGTCATCCCCTCCCACCAGACGTCGCCGTCGTCGGTGAGCGCGGCATTCGTGAAGATCGCGTTGCGCGACAACATGGCGAGCGCGTTCGGGTTTGTCTTCTTGCCGGTACCGGGCGCGACTCCGAAGAACCCGGATTCGGGATTCACCGCCCAGAGACGACCGTCGCTCCCGATCTGCATCCAGCAGATGTCGTCGCCGACGGTCTCGACCCTCCAGCCGGGCAACGTCGGAATCATCATTGCGAGGTTCGTCTTCCCGCATGCCGAGGGGAACGCGCCGGCAATGTAGCGAGCCTCGCCGTCGGGTGCAGTCACCTTCATGATCAACATGTGCTCGGCGAGCCAACCTTCGTCGCGCGCGACCACGGAGGCGATGCGCAACGCGAGACACTTCTTGCCCAACAGCGCGTTGCCGCCGTATCCCGACCCGTACGACCAGATCTCTCTCGTTTCAGGGAAGTGGACAATGCACGCGTTGTCCGGGTCACACGGCCACGGAACATCTGCTTCACCCGGCTGGAGTGGCGCACCGACCGAATGCAGACAGGGGACGAACGCGCCCTCCGACCCGATCGCGTTCAGTGCGGCAGTTCCCATGCGCGTCATCACGGACATGTTGGCAACGACCGAAGGTGAGTCGGTGATCTCGACGCCCGCCTTCGCATGCTTGGAACCGAACGGACCCATAATGAACGGGACGACGTACATCGTGCGGCCGCGCATCGATCCACTGAACCGACCGACAAGCTTTGCGCGCATCTCCTTTGGATCCGTCCAGTTGTTGTTCGGACCCGCATCGATCTCCCGCTCGGAGCAGATGAAGGTGCGGGACTCGACGCGCGCCGTGTCGCGCGGATCGGAACGCTGAAGGAAGCTCTCGGGCCGAAGTTCAGGGTTGAGAGCAGTCATCGTGCCGGTGCCGACGAGTCCCGAGCAGAGTCGTTCGTACTCCGCGCGCGAACCGTCGCACCAGACGACACGGTCCGGTGTCGTCATCGCCGCGACTTCGTCCACCCACTCGAGAAGCTTCCGGTTGCTCGTCGGTGCTGCGCTCAACGGGTGATTCCTTTCCTCAACGCGCCTTCAACTGGTGGAACGGGCGCGTTCCGACCTGGGAACTTGGCGGTTTGGGCAACCATCCTTGCTCCGGTAGGCGACGCGCAGCAAGCCAGCGTGACCCAAGTTGCGCGGCGCGTCAGGTCAGCGCCGGTTCATCGCCGGCGTCAGACACATCGGTGGGTGCGCGGACCATTTCCGCTGTCGCGCCCCTCGATGGCTCGACGAGCGGAATGAGGTACGCGAAGAGCGCGATGCCGCTCGCGACGAACATCACTCCCATTCCTGCGAGTCGGAGCGCGTGTTCCACCGCGAGTAGCCCCCCTATGCCGCCAAGCACGATTCCGATCAGACCGCCGATCGAAGCAATGCGGACGAGCCTGCCTCCCCTATGCGCGCGCACCACGAGCACGCATGCACCGAAGAACGTCACAAGACCGACCACACCGTGGAGAGCGAAGACAAGTTCGCCCTTCGACGGGATCAAACCCGTCGGCCTCGATTCCGGCACGGCGATGATCGCCACGACCCCGAGGACGAACAAGACCGAGACGGCGGCGAGCATCGCGATCCACCACGAGCGCAACTCCTCGTGGTTCAGCCGTCGATCATCTCGGGACGCCGATGAGCTCGCGTTTGCGCGCGCATCGGCAAGTTCGCGAGCCGGCGCGACGCGGACGAGGACGTTGTATGTGACGAGCGCGATGGCGAGGTGCATCGCCGCAAGCACGGCGACCCCTCGTCCCGTCTCTCCCTTCAGAAACAACCACAGATCAGGCGCCCACAACACCAACGTCACCGCGATCGCGGCTCGCAGGTAGAGCCAACGCGGCGCGGAGCTGACCCTGATGACGAGCGGCCATCCGGCGCAGGCGATGATCACCCCGATCACGGTGAGCGTGCCGTAATCCGAGAATCGGAAATGGGAAAAACCCCGGGTCGAGGGGAACAGCGCGACCCCACCGTGCACGAGTCCGACGTCGGCGCTGAGCGAGAGCGCGACGGCGAGCAAGCTCGCGAGTGCGAACCGCGACCATGTTGGTTCGCTCTTGGTCGGGGCGAAGTCGATGCGGGCCCAATCGAGGACGTCGCGGCGGTTCGACTCCATCACTGAGGACCGGCTCCTTGCCATCGACGCGGATCACCCGGAGGGCCCTAGCGCCGGCATTCCCACCAGCATCCTGTGGTACTCGCACAGTATGTCGACTCGATACCGTCGAAAGATGGCGCCAGACCTACGCCGATTGCAGGCGCGACGCGTTTCAGGCGCTCTTCGGAGCGCCCGCGCCGACAGCCGACGGCGCTCGCCCGCCAACACGGGAGCGCGTCGAGCGTCGCTCTTTCGGCTGATGACTCACATTCGCGACGAGCCGAAACAGAAGGTGCTCGAAAAGGCTGATCTCCTCGTCAGAGAAGCCGTGGCGGAGCGCGCTGTCGAAAGCACCCGCGGCACTTCGAATGCGGGCGAACACCGCTTCGCCGGCTGACGTCAGCTGAACGGTCTGGGTGCGCCGATCGTCAGGTTCGCGGCGACGAACAACAAAACCCTGACGTTCCATCTCTGAGAGATGGATGCTGAGTGTCGAGGCCTGCACGCCGACGGCCGCTGCGAGTTCTCGTTGGCTGGCGGACCGGCGCAACTTGAGATTCAGCAGCACAAGCCAGACGGGTATCGATCCGCCACTTTCGGCGAGCACGGTCTCGAAGGCGCGCTCGACGGCGCGGGCCGCGGACGCCAGCTGCACACCGATCGGAAAGCGCGGCTCGTTCGTCACAGACGAAGAATAGCTTATGATGCCGCCATCAAACTGTTTGATGATGAACGACATCTCTCTGACGATTCCGCGTGCTGAGCTGCGAGAATGCACCGAGACCGAGGGCTCGGTGGAGGATCCCATTCTGCAGAGGGCGGTGCAACGACCGCTTTTCTCTCGCGCAGCTCGCTGGCTGTGGGCGAGGGGGGAGTTGAACCCCCACGTCCTTGCGGACACAGGAACCTGAATCCTGCGCGTCTGCCTATTCCGCCACTCGCCCCGACGAGGGCGCGATGTTAATCCGGGGCCTCGAGGGCACGATTTCCCTTGCCAAGTAGTGTTTTCATCGCCATGGGACTGCAGCAGTTCGAGCGTCGGCTCGAGCGGATGGTCGAGGGCGCGTTCGCCAAAGCGTTCCGCGGCGAGCTCCAGCCGATCGAAATTGGGCGCCGCCTCACCCGAGAGATGGACCTGCGACGCTCGGTGTCGGTGCGCGGCATCGTCGCCCCGAACGCCTTCATCGTCGTCTTGTCCGACGACGACTACGAGCGTTTCTCCACCTTCCAAGAAGCCCTGCTCAAGGAGCTCACCGAGCTCGCGAGAGAGCACGCCCGCAATGAGGGCTACACCCTGCTCGGACCGATCTCGGTCGGGCTCGGGGCAGATTCGAAGATCGTTCCGAGCACCTTCGAAATATCGGCCGAGGTCGACGAGAACACCGAGGCCGTCGCCGGGTTCCTCTTGCTGCCCGACGGGCGGCGGATCGGCGTGACCTCCGAGCCGGTATCGATCGGTCGCATGCCCGACTGCGTCGTCGCACTGTCCGACCCGAACGTTTCCCGGCATCACGCCGAGGTCCGCCGCGACGGCAGTGAGGTGATCGTCACGGATCTCGGGTCGACGAACGGCACGAAGGTGAACGGTGCCCCGGTCCACCACCGACAGCTCACCGACGGTGACGTCATCACCGTCGGACGGACCGCGCTCAGGTTCGAAGGCACCTGAACCGCCGCCCACTTCCCATGGATCACGGGCTTCTCGAAGTTCTTCGGTACTTCCTGCTCATCTTGCTGTGGCTGTTCCTCCTCTATGCAGCCCGGATGGTGATCGTGGAGGTCCGTAGGGGGCAGCTCGAGCGCGCGGCGGTCAGTGGAAAAGAGGAGATCACGAGCCTCGACCGTCCGGCCCCTCACCGAAAGATCCACCTCCGCGTCATCGAGTCGCCGGATCACGAAGGCGAGCGCTTGAGCGTGGACGATGAAGCAACGATCGGCCGTTCCCCAGAGTGCACGATCAGCCTTCCCCACGACGAATTCGCGTCAGCGGTTCACGCCCGCATCCTCCATCTCGAAGACGGGGTCTACCTCGAGGACCTCGGGTCGAGGAACGGCACGCTGCTCAATGCCGCACCGATCTCTGGGCCGGCACGGCTGCGCCGCGGCGACCGCTTCACGATCGGTCATTCGATCTTCGAGGTCCGAAGGTGACCGAGCTCAAATCGGCCATGGCGACAGATGCCGGGCGAGTACGCACGGTCAACGAGGACCGCGCCGTCGTCGACGACGGCTTCGTCGCAGTAGCGGACGGTATGGGGGGTCACGTCGGCGGTGAGGTCGCCGCCGAGCTCGCGGTCGAAAGCGTCGAGCACTCCTTCGAATCCGACAAGACCGCCGAAGGGCTCATCCAGGCGGCGAAGCATGCAAACAGCGACGTCTACCGCCGAGGTCTGAAAGAGCGTGCACTGCGGGGGATGGGGACGACGCTCACGGCCGCGGCGCTCGTCGACGCCTCGGCGTCGCCGAAGATCGCGGTTGTCAACGTCGGCGACTCCCGCGCGTACCTCTACAGCGACGGTCGGCTCACCCGGCTCACCGAAGACCACAGCCTCGTCGAAGAGATGGTGCGCCGCGGTGAACTCTCAGAAGATGACGCCATGACCCATCCCCACCGCCACATCCTCACGCGGGTGATCGGCGTCGAGTCCGAAGTCGACATCGACGCGTGGACGATCGAAGTGCGCGACGGAGACCGATTGCTGCTCTGCAGCGACGGACTCACCAACGAGTGCAAGGACTCGGAGATTGCGCAGCTCCTGCGCGATCACGCGGATCCCGAGAATGCGGTTCACGCGCTCGTCGACCGCGCGCTGCGCAACGGCGGAAGCGACAACGTCACCGTCGTCGTCTCGAACGTCATCGTCACCAACGGCGCGTCCGGAGGAGGAACCTTCGGCGCACGGGCAATGTCGACAACTCCCGCGACCCCGCTCACGCGCTTCCGGCGCGAACATCTCGTGACACCGTTCTCCGTGTTGTTCGTGCTGGCGTTCTTCGCGACCCTTATCGTCGCGGCGGGCTTTGTCGATTGGTACGCGAAGGCTTCGTACTACGTCGGGTTCCACGACGGGAACGTGGCGATCTTCGAGGGCCGCCCGGGAGGTTTCCTGTGGTTCAACCCGACCGTGAAGAAACAGACGTCGTTCCCAGAGCATTCCGTCTACCCGCCGGACCGGCTCGCCCTTCGCGACGGATTGCTGGAGCCGTCGTTCGACGCGGCGCAAAAGGCAGTCGACGCGATCGAGCACGTGAACAAGACCTTCGGCGCGACAACACAGCCGACCTCGACATCGGGGAGCGGTTGACGTGAACGGTCGCATCCGCACCGTCGCATTCGTCGCCCTGGTGTGCTTCGCGGTATTGGGCCTGCAGCTCGCGAACCTCCAAGTCCGCCAGGCGCCGAATTTGCGCCAGTCGGCCGACAACCCGTCGACGGGCAACATCGATCCGTTCGAACAGGACCGCGGCGACATCTTGAGCCGAAACGGCACGGTGCTCGCCTACTCCTCGCCGACAAAGGACGGTTACCACTACCTGCGTCGCTACCCGCTGGGCTCCCTCTTCGCGGACATCACCGGGTACTGGGACGTGACCGCGTCCGCGGCGCCCTACGGACTCGACGCCGAAACCGGTCAGTACAACCACTTCCTCGCCCCCCACACGCCGTCGATCACGAACCTGCAAAGCATCCTCACCCAATTGAGCGGCACCGATTCACTCGTGACGACGCTCTCGGTGAGGTTGCAACAGGTGGCGCAGCAGGCGCTCGGTTCCTACGACGGCTCTGTGGTCGCGATCGATCCGCAAAACGGTGACATCCTCGCTATGTACTCCAATCCGACCTACAACCCGAACGGGCTCTCGCAGCCGAACGCAAAGGCGGCGAACGCGTACTACAACTCGCTCAACCCCGCGAGCGGATCCTCACCGCTTATCAACGGTGCGATCGGTCTGCGCTACCCGCCAGGGTCGACGTTCAAGGTCGTTACGACGGCCACGATCTACGACCATGATCCGTCGCTCGAATCGATCAAAATCCCCTACGCGTCGGAGATCTCGTTGCCGGAGACGAACCTGTTGTTCCACAACTTCGCGGACGAGTCCTGCGGCGGCGTGTTGGCGAACGATCTTGCAGTGTCCTGTGACACCGCCTACGCAAAGATCGGGTTGATGCTCGGCGCGCGCCGTTTGTACGAAGAGGCGAGTGCCTTCGGTTTCAACAAGGCGCCGCCGATCGACCTCCCCCCGAGCGAAGTCGTCCCTTCGGTCTTCCCGCCTCCGTCGGCGTTCAAGCAGGACCTCCCGGGCGTCGCCTACTCGGCGATCGGACAGGAAGACGTCGCGGAGACCGCACTGCAAGACGCGCTGATCGCGGCGGGGATCGCCGACAACGGCACGATCATGACGCCACATCTGCTCTCCCGGGTGATCGACTCTCAAGGCTCGGTCGTCGCGACGTACAAGCCGCACCCTTGGCTGCAGGCGACATCACAGTCGACGGCCGGTACGGTGCGCACCTTCATGCTCGGGGTGACGAGGTACGGCACGGCGGCGGGCCTCGGGTGGCCCGCAGGGCTGCAGGTGGCTGCGAAGACCGGCACCGCCG
>JBAVUF010000303.1:0-2005 GCA_049696635.1 Acidimicrobiales bacterium
CGGTGAGCGTCTCGGCGAAAAGTGCGTGGGTGAGCGGCTTCGGCGTCGGCACGTCGCGCAGCGCGTTCGCGATCGAGATGCCCTCGGCGCTGCCGATCGGGATTTCGAGCGTCCTTGCCGGCGGATCGGCCGTCTGCAGCACGAGCACCGGATTCGGGTTCGGCAGCCGGACGAGCACGTCGACGACTTCGACGGGGAAGAACGCGCCGAACTCGGTCGTCGTGACCTCGACTTCTGGTCCGCCGTCGTCGACGAGCTGAGGGACTGGCTCGTCCAGCTTCGTTTTCTCCGCCGCTTTTGCCCGGGGTGCCCGCTTTTTCTCCGGGGGGCTGGCGGGCGCCCGGGCCGCTGTTCCCTCGTCGCTCATCGGGCGCGCGAGCGGCGCATCTCGACGTTCAGCACGAGACCGATCGCACAGAAGAAGGCGACGAGCGACGAGCCGCCGTAGGAGATGAACGGGAGCGGGATGCCGGTGATCGGCATGATCCCGGACGACATCCCGACGTTCTCGAAGACCGAGAAGACGATGAACGCGAGGATGCCGGCGCAGACGAGGCGACCGAGCTCGTCGCGGGCGATCTGCACGGCGCGGAAGACCCGGAAGGCGATCACCCCGTACAGCGCGATGACCACCGCGGAGCCGATGAAGCCGAGCTGCTCACCGATCGCCGAGAAGATGAAGTCGGCGTACTGGATCGGGACGTATCCGAGGTCGGTCTGCACGCCCTTGAACAGGCCGGTTCCGGTGAGCCCCCCGGACCCGATCGCCGTTTTCGACTGGATGACGTTGTAGTCGAGTCCCTGGGGGTCGGTGTTCTGGTGCAAGAAGGCCGTCAAGCGGTCGAGCTGGTAGGTGCTCATCAAGTGGGCGAACACGGCGACCGCGAATCCCAAGACTGCGATCGCGACGAGCGCGATGAGAAACCTCATCCGCACACCGCCGAAGTACAACATCACGAACAGCACGATCCCGAGCAGGATCGCCGTACCGAGGTCGGGTTGTTTCACGACGAGCAGCATCGGAATCCCGGTCAACGCGCAAAGCACCACGATCCGACGGACGCCGAGCTCGCGGCGATGCCGGGCGAGGTAGAGCCCGACGGCGCAGATCACGGCGAGCACCCCGAACTCCGAAGGCTGGAACTGCGCGCCGGCAAAGGAGATCCATCGCTGAGAGCCGTTCTCGCTGTGACCGACGGCGATGACACCGACGAGCGCGACGACGACGATCCCGTAGATGTAGTACCCGAGATCCTCTAGTCGCCGGTAGTCGATCGTCGCGCAGACGATCATCGCGATGAACCCGACGATCGCGAAGGCGATCTGACGTTTCAAGAAGTAGTTCGGCTCGGCCGGGTAGATCCCCTTCGAGGCCGAATAGACCATCACGAACCCGATCACCGTCAACGCGAGCGTCGCGACGACGAGCGCGAAGTCGATCTGGCGCAACGCGACGATGATCGCCGGCGTTGACCTGCGCTGGAGCCGCGGCGTGCGATCGAGGACGTGTGCAGCCACGACCAGACACGTTACCGAAGAGGCCGTCGCCCGAGATTCCGCTTCGTCTCAGTTCGGAGTGCTCAGTTGGCGGCGCGACCGGCCGGGATCTTGCGCAGGGCGCTCCACATTGCCGCGAGCGGTGCAGGCGAGCCCGTAAACAGCTCGACCTGCCGGGCTGCTTGGTGCACGAGCATCCCGAGACCGTCGCGGATCACCGCTCCTCGTGCCGCGCAGGCATCGAGGAACACCGAACGGGCCGGATGGTAGTTGACGTCGACGACGAGTTGTCGGGATCTGATCGTCGAAGACAGCGCCGACGCGAAGGCGACGAGCTCGCCGTCACCACCGCGGTCGGCTGACCTCGCCGCGTAGACGACGAGATCGAGCCCGCCGAGTTCGTCTCCGCTCCCGACATGTGCGGACTTCGGCGCGAGCGCCGCAGCGGCAAAGGCGTGCTCCGGCGTCCGGTTGACGATGACGATCTCGCGCGCTCCATGGAGATCAA
>JBAVUF010000304.1:0-8472 GCA_049696635.1 Acidimicrobiales bacterium
CGCACCGAGGCGCTCCGCAAGGGGGTGACGCGAACGGCCGACAAGTAGTCTCAGCGATGCTTCACCGGACAACCAAGTGGGGAATTTCGCTGATCGACTCTGGGGAGTTCCCGAAATCGGCGGCACAACGGCCCGACCGGACCGGGTCCGGCCTCCCTCCTACGTCGGGACGTCCGGGCCCGGCCCTGGCGGACGACGGGCACGCCCGACCACGTGCACGGGGGTCAAACGACGGCGGGGGAGCCTCCGACCACGAACATCACCGGCTGAGCTCCCAACGCCGCCTTCTTGGGATCTCTCAGATTCCGCCAGAGCTCGTCGTAGCGGGCCTGCGCTCCAGACATCCGATTCATCCGAGCCGGACTCTCCTCATTCGGAAAGGCCTCCCGAAACGCCTGCTGATCGCGAAACGCCGTCGCTCGGCTCTCGTCCATCACCTCGGCATACTCCTCGACGGACTCGGGCTCGCGACCAAGCGTGGCAGTCGCCAAACCCCAACCCATCGCGAACTTCAAACCGCGAGTCGTCTTGCGGATTCCAGCGTTCCGCCAGCCCAGCTCGGCCCAGGTAACCCGGCGCTCCTTCAGCACGGACAAATCGTAGCTATCGGGTCTCTCGAACTGAGACTTCCACCGCGACTTAACCCACGCGAACGTCCGAGACCTGCAGTTTCCCGACGCCGACTCAGAGCGCGCCAGTTACACTCCCCGCGTGGAGATCATCCCGAAAGCCATAATTGCCGGCCTCTTCCGAGGTGGCGTGGGCGCGGTCACCGCGACGGCCGCCCCTCAGATGCCGGGTGGTGGGACGATCGGTCGTGACGTCATCAACAGCATTTGGGCCGACGTCGTAAAGCAGTACCCGACCTACCAGAGCCTTCAGTTCGACCCTTCTGGACGCGGGGGAGCTTTCGTCGGCGAAGCCGGACCAGACGATCTCGTGCTCATACAACCCCCTCTGATGCAAGTTCGAACTCCGGTGACTGAGCTCGGTGTATCCCACACCGCCGACAAGGTCGCCTTCGTCTTCAAGACTGCCCTCTTTTATTTTTCAGGTCCACCCGCCGTAAATCTGGGCGTGAAGCTGGTGTGCTATGCACCTTCTCCCGCAGGGGACGCCATCGCATTCATTCGCTCGGAAATCATCAAGGGCGAAGAGGATTATCAGATACTTGCCGGACAAATGCCCTACCGAGCGAACCTCAATGTCGACATGCAAGGAGAGGGACAAACCTACGTACTAAATGTCCAGCCTCTCCACGCCGATAACAAGATGCTCTATCTCGATATCGACATTCAGACACCCGGCCTTGTCGATGAGCAGTCAATCGCGGCCAAGATCCTCTACGCGCATGAGTTCATGACAACCCACGTCGGAAATTTTCTCGACAAGAAAGCTGAAGGGTGGTCTCGCTAATGAGCCTCCTAGTCGACATACGTGCTGTCCCCAGCCGGCTTGAGCAGGAGGAACCGCTTTCGACCTCCCCAATCTTCGCCGAACGATACGTCGACCCTTGGAGTTTGTGGGCCCGAATGACCGGAATAGGTTCATTTCAACTCGCCACGCCATCGTCTGCCGAAAGCGATTTCGAAGCCATGGCTTGCGAAGCTGCTGTTCCTGCAGACCAGGTCTATGTACCCGACACAGAGGAACAAGCCGCGCGCCGTCGTCTCATCCACGAAGTGATGCAGCAACTGCAGTCTGAAGTCATCCCCGACGCCGAGTAGGCACACCCTCGGTGCCACGCGGTGACGTCCACTTAGCTCCCATCCACCTCCCGGATCGCACGCCGGGCGTACCACCCGGAACAACCCGACCGCGAAACAAGTACCTCATCCTCCTTCAAGGTGGGCCCATAGTCGCTCCACCCGTCACCGAGATAGCGGTCGTAATCGCTTCCACGTGGCACGGCGAGCCCCTTCGCCCATTCGAGGTACTTCTCGGAATTCTCGATGGCTTCACGTGGGACACCGTCGTTGACGGGCGCTGGCCATACACAATCAGCCAGAGCCTTCTTTCTTCCTCCACCTACCGGTTTACACTCCCACCCGACGTAATGAAGAAGATTTCCCTGGCGTTGTTCCGAGGGCTCGAATTTTGACCCCGCAGCCGGACGCGCCTACCTTTCCTCGCGCATCATTCGTCTTTCCCACTCTGTAGGACGGGGGAGTGGCACGCGCACCGCAGCGTCTACTCCAAACTCCCGTGCAACCCCCTTTGCGACTGTGGTAGCCCCGTACGCAGTCCCGCCCCGACGCGCATGTTCGCCAAGCGCATGCATCAGAGCCCGGTAGAACCCATCAAGCCGTTCCGACACGACGTCACCAACCACTCGCTCCAGCACGCCTTCGCGCGACCCACGCCGACGCAACTTCTCCACCACAATCAGGCCGTCAGCCGCGCCGCGCGCAGCCGCGCGAACGATCGATGCCTCCTGCGATGCTTCTGTCTCACTCACTGAGACTGGAACCGTAGAGACCTGCTGTATCAGGGGAGTATCCGGCGGCTCGATACGTTGCGTACTTACGACACCGTTTGCCGTAACGCGACATAACGAACATTATCGGCGTTATGCGATTCTGATGAGATCGAGCGCATCGCCTCGCTTTCATCAGACGAACGAAACCATCGTGCTGGAGGTTGCGTCATTCGGCCACGTCGATGTCATGGATCCCACGACATTCTTGGAGCTCGGGTGACCGAAAGCGCGTCGCGCTTGCGGCACCTTCAGCTTTGTGATGAATGTGGCGCGTTTAGGGTTTCCAAGCAACCCGGTCAGCCGTCTCAGGAACTGAGACTGCTCTCTTGCATCCTCGAAACCGTCGCGACCGTCAGGCGGGGCCGTTTGGTATCAAAGGAGGAACGCGTCACGCGAACTCGTACGCACCCTGCTCTTCCATCTCGGTGTCGAGACCGGCGAGCTCGACAGCGTCGGGCACACGAATCGGCTCGAAGAAGTTGAGGATCTTCAGGATGAGCCAAGTGCCTACGAAGGCGTACGCGGCGATTAGGAGGCTGGCGGCGACTTGCTTGCCGAAGAACGCGGCGTCGCCAGCCACGAGTCCGTTCGCTCCGGACGAGTTGACGGAGAGGTAGGCAAAGGCCCCGAGGAGGATCGTGCCGAGCAATCCCCCGACGCCGTGCGCGGCCCACACGTCGAGGGCGTCGTCCCACTTCATCTTCTCCCTAAAGGCGACGGCTCCGTAACAGATGCAACCGGCAAGGAAGCCGATCACGAACGAAGCCCACGTCGGGACGTAACCCGCGCACGGAGTGATGCAGGCGAGTCCGGCCACCGCACCCGTGAAAGCGCCGACGATGCTCGGCTTGCCCCCTCGCCACCAGCTGACGGCCGTCCAGGTACACATCGCCACGGAGGCGGCGATGTCGGTATTGACGAACGCTTGAGCGGCGACGCCGTTCGCGGCAAGTGCTGATCCAGCGTTAAAGCCGAACCAACCGAACCACAAGAGCCCCGTGCCCAGGCCGACGAAGGCGACGTTGTGCGGGGCCCTCTTTTCGCCCGGGGCGAACTTTCTGGATCCGATTACCCATACCGACGCGAGCGCCGCGAACCCCGCACTCGTGTGCACGACCATGCCACCGGCGAAGTCGCGCACTCCCCATTTGGCGAGGAAGCCGCCGCCCCAGATCCAGTGAACGATCGGCACGTACACAAGCAGGCTCCATAAGACAAGGAACTTGAGATAGCTCTTGAAGTGGACGCGGTCGGCGAATGCGCCCGTGATCAGCGCGGGCGTGATGATGGCGAACATCTCCTGGAACGAGAAGTGCGCGAGCGCGGGGATGTGCGGAGCCCAGATGTTCGGTTTGATCCCGACGTCGTGCAGGCCCGCCCAGGTGAGGTTCCCGATGATGTTGCCGAGGTTGCCCGAGAACGCGAGGGAGTAGCCGACCACGACCCACAGGACGGTCACGACTCCCATCGAGATGAAGCTCTGCATCATGATGGCGAGCACGTTCTTGCGCCGTACTAGGCCGCCATAGAAAAACGCGAGGCCCGGCGTCATGAGCATGACCAGAGCGGCGCTCACGAGGACGAAAGCAGTGTCCCCGGCGTTGATCATCTCCCCCCTCCCCCACGAGACAGCGAAACGGTCCCTCGGAACCTTGCGAGCCCTCGAGCGGACCGTACCGATGACGGCTGCTGTCGCCCACGGCCAAAGGTCCCGCCTGCCGAAGCAGATTCTCTATCTCCGCGACCAGTAACAGCATGCCCGCAACCGAGCGGGCGATGCTGACCTTCGCCCCTTCTCCTCTCGCGTGACTGGCCGTAGCCTGGAGATATGGTGCCACGGCGCGGGACCCCGCGGGTGCTTGCGGTCGCTCGTGGAGATGAGCCCGCGGACCTTGTGATCGCGGGTGGTCACGTGTTCGTCCCCGCGACTCGCGAATGGATCGAGACCGACCTCGCGATCGCCGACGGCGTGATCGCCGGATGGGGACCGCGAGATTCGATCGAAACGATCGACGCCAAAGGCGAGCGGCTCACCCCGGGGTTCGTCGATCCCCACATGCATCTCGAATCGACGAAGCTTTGGGTCGACGAGTTCGTTCGTACGGTCCTTCCACTCGGGACGACCGCTGTGGCGGCCGATCCACACGAGATCGCGAACGTCTTCGGAGTCGATGGCGTGGTCGCGCTGATCCGCGCGGCCAATGGACTCCCCTTTACCTTCGGAGTCTGCGCTTCGAGCTGCGTTCCCGCCTCGCCTTTTGAGAGTCCCGCGGCAGAACTAAGTCACGAACAGCTCGCCGACTTGCTCGATCTCCATGGCGCGATCGGAGTAGCCGAGGTGATGAATTTCCCCGGCGTCATCAGCGGAGATCCAGAAATGCTCGCAAAGATCGCCACGGCCCGCGATCGGCGAGTCGACGGACACGCGCCGGGGGTGCGCGGACGTGAACTCGATGCCTACCTCGCAGCGGGCGTCGAATCCGACCATGAGTGCACCGAGCTCTCCGAGGCGGAAGAGAAACGACGTAAGGGGATGTGGATCTTCATCCGCGAAGGTTCGGCTTCCCGTAACCTCGCCGATTTGATCCCGACCGTCGTCACCCACGGTACGGCCCGCGTTGCGCTCTGTACCGACGACAGGGAACCCGACACGCTGCTCGAAGAGGGTCATGTGAACGATTGCGTTCGCCTTGCGGTGAAAGCCGGCGTTTCTGTCGAGGACGCCCTTGTGCTCGCGACAAGTAACCCCGCGGAGTATCACCGTTTCGAGCATCTCGGTTGGCTCTCGCCCGGATACCAGGCAGACGTGCTGTGCTTCGAGGAGCTCTCTCGCTTCGAACCCGAACGCGTTTTCCAAGCCGGGCGCATGGTCGCGTCGGGCGGATCACTCGTTCCCGGCGCCGTCGGGACGGCTGATGTGCCCGAGTGGATGCTCCACTCCGTCCACCTCGAGGAGCCACCAGGGCCGGACGCCTACACGATCGTGCCACCTCCAAGCGGCCAGGCGCGCGTGATCGGCGTCCGCTCGCGTTCGCTTTCGACAACTGCCCTCGTTGTCGACGTCTCTGACCGAACGGTCGATCTCGCGAGGATCGCCGTCGTCGAGCGTCACCGGCGAACGGGTCGCATAGGTCTCGGTTACGTGTCGGGATTCGGTCTGCGACGCGGGGCGATGGGTTCGACCGTCGCGCACGACGCGCACAACTGCATGGCAATCGGCGCGCGTGACGCGACTGGGCCAGCGGACATGGCAATCGCCGTCGCTCGCCTTGCTGAGATCGGCGGTGGTCAAGTTGCCGTCCTTGGCGGCCGCGTGATCGCCGAGGTCGCGCTTCCGATCGGCGGCCTGATGTCCCGCTCCCCCGCCGCCGAGGTTGCCCACGACGTCGGCGTGCTCTCCGACGTGGTGCGCAACGAGCTCGGCGTTTCGATCGACGCGCCGTTCATGCAGCTGAGCTTCCTCGGCTTGTCCGTCATTCCCGAGCTGCGGATCACCGACCGCGGCTTGGTGGACGTGTCAACGTTCTCGCTCGTCAACGTCGCGGTCTAATCGGCGCTCGCCTGCGCTGAGAGTCTCGGTCGATCCGCAGCTCTTATCTCGCCGCGACCGTTTCGCCTCGAATTGCCCGCCAGACCCGCTCTGGAGTGAGCGGGATCTCGTTGATCCCGACACCAACGGCATCGAGAACCGCATTGCGGACGGCTGGCGCGACGCCGTCCATTCCGACCTCCGCGGCCGCCTTTGCCCCGAACGGCCCGGAGGGCTCCACAGTCTCGACGAAATAAACCTCGGTTTCGGGCATGTCATCTGCGCGGAAGATCCAGTACGGGCCGAGCCGGCCGTTCAACGGGCGACCGGCATCGTCGAGGACGAGTTCTTCGGTGAGCGCGTACCCGAGCGCCTGGGCCATCGCCCCCTCGACTTGACCGCTCGCGGTCACCGGGTTCACTGGCACGCCGCAGTCAATCGCGGTGACGACCTTCGTCACCGTCACCTGACCGGTTTCGACGTCGACATCGACAGCGGCGAGCTGGACTACGAAGGGCGGCGGCGACACCGGCGAAACGTGCGACGCGACCGCCATGATCTGTTCTGGATTGTCGACATGGAGCGCGTTCAATGCGATGTCGGCGATCGGGACAGACCGTCCATCCGGTGACCACGCCCTTCGGTCGTGCAGCTCGATGCCCTCGGCGTGTTCGACGCCCAGGAGACGCGCAGCACGGGCGAGGATCTGTTCACGAACGGCTTCCGCCGCCTTCTTCACCGCCATGCCCGAGACGTAAGTCGTGCTCGACGCGTACGCGCCAACGTCGAACGGAGTGAGATCGGTATCCGACGAGTACACGATGATGTCCTCGACGGGTACCCCGAGAACCTCCGCCGCAATCTGCGCCAACACGGTGTCGGCGCCGGTGCCGAGGTCGGCCGCGCCAACGAGGAGATTGAACGAGCCGTCGTCGTTGATCTTGATCGAGGAGGAGGCCATGTCCATAAAGGG
The DNA here is from genome assembly GCA_049696635.1 of Acidimicrobiales bacterium. Taxonomy (GTDB): domain Bacteria; phylum Actinomycetota; class Acidimicrobiia; order Acidimicrobiales; family Bog-793; genus CAVRXQ01. Next base: position 6,982 of record JBAVUF010000304.1, read on the forward strand.
GATCCCCGCGCCCTGCATCGCCGCGGCAAGACCGATGCCGCGACGGATGTTCGGCTTGTCCTTCGGCCGCTTCCACTCCGGGTCGGCACGCCGCTCCCAGCCGATCGCGCGCAGGCCTTGCGCCGCGCACTCCTCGAGCCCGCACGACCCCACGCGCGGCAAGTCCTCAGGCGCGATCTCCTTCACGCCGCCTCGCTCTCCGAGGCGAGGGACGATGTCGAGCGCATCCCCCTCGCCGACCCAGTTCCGGCGTCGCAGTTCAATCGGATCGATGCCGAGTGCGCGGGCGATGTCGTCCATGTGCGACTCGATGGCGAAGAACGCCTGGGGTGCGCCATATCCGCGGAACGCGCCAGAGACCGGTCGATTCGTGTACGCCACGTCACAGAGGAAGCGCTTCGCCGGGCAGTTGTAGAGGGAAAGCCCATGCTGGCCGGAGACCGAGTTCACGGTGAAGCCGTGCGTGCCGTACGCGCCGGTGTTCGAGACGACCCGCATGTCTCGGGCGACGAGACGCCCGTCGTCGTTCACGCCGGTCCGCAGCGTGATCGTTTGCGCGTGGCGCAGCCGGGTCGCGATGAACTCCTCTTCTCGGGTGAGCTCAAGGCGGACGGGTCGTCTCGTCGCGAGCACGAGGTGGCCGACGATGTCTTCGATCAGCATCTCCTGCTTCGAGCCGAACCCTCCCCCGAGGCGAGGCTTCATCACGCGGATGCTCTTCACCGGCAGTCCGAGGAGCGGCGCGATCATCCGTCGGACATGGAAGGGCACCTGCGTCGACGAGCGCAGGACGAGCCGGTCGTCCTCGTCCAGCCATCCGATCGTGATGTGCGGCTCCATGGGCGTGTGCTGGACCTGCCCAACGCGGAAGGTCTCTTCGAAGACGTGGTCTGCCCGCGCGAAGGCAGCCTCGAGCTCATCGTCGTCGACCGTACGGCCCTCGATGTGGTGACTGCGGTTGTGCGCCGCGTCGTAGATGCCGACGGTGTCCTCCTCGTCGTGAATCACTGGCGCGCCCTCAGTCATCGCCGCGAATTCATCGAAGACCGCCGGCAATGCCTCGTAGGTGACGTCGATGAGTCGGCACGCTTGCTCGGCGATCTCCACGGTGTCCGCGGCCACCGCGGCGACGCGATCGCCGACGTGTCGCACCTTGTCGTCGAAGCTGACCTGATCCCACGGATAAGGGTTCGGCCAGCTCTGACCCCCTGACGCGTACTTCACCCGTGGTGTGTTCTGGTAGTGCAGCACGGCGCGAACGCCGGGAAGCGCGCGCGCAGCCGAATCGTCGATCGCGAGGATGCGCGCGTGCGCAAGCGGGCTGCGCAGCACCTTCGCATGGAGCATGCCGCGCGGGGCGATGTCGTCGGTGAAGCACGGGTTCCCCTTCGCGAGCCGCAGCGCATCGACCTTCACGACAGGCTTGCCGACGACGGCGCCTTCGAACGCGCTATCCGAACTCACAAGTCGCGGGAGCGCGCGGCTCGCCTC
>JBAVUF010000305.1:0-1636 GCA_049696635.1 Acidimicrobiales bacterium
CCTCGTGAACGGCCGGTCGAACGACGAAACGGACGTCTCGACGGCGCGAACAAGCACCCTGTGGTCGTCGCGGCCGGCCACGGCGGCGCTCCGGGATGGCGTCGACAACCGGGTCATGGTCGAGCGCGCGACGCCGAGGTCGAGGGCACGTTCGCGCCACTGTCGAACGAGGGTTTCGTAACTGACGTCGAGCTGTTTTGCCGACCGGGTGAGATCCGAGGCGATCTCCTTCGATCGCCGCGACCATTGACCGATCTCCTGCAGCTCGGCATCGATCTCGTCGGAGCGCTGCGAGAACCCTCTGAGCGCCGCCTTCGAGATACCGATGAGATCGGCGAAGCCCTCGACTCGGCGCTCCCAGGCAATGTCGAGATGGTCCGAGATCTCTCGGCGGAGTCCGGATCGGTACAGCGACCCGGCGCCACCGGCCTGCGCGTAGATCGGCCGACCATCGAGTGCCGACCATCGCCCGGATCCGTCCGCGCCGAGGTTCGTCACGAGGAGATGGGTGTGGAGGTGCGGATCGGGAGCCCGGCTCGTCCGGTGGACGAAAGCGGCCGCCAACAAGCCGGTCGCCTCGACGAGGTTGCCGCGACGGCGGACGAACGCCGCATTGCGCTCGAGAAAACCAAGCGCCCCCTCGACAGCGCGAATGTGCGCCTGGCGCACGATCGCCCCGACTTCGTCGGAGCCGAGGGCGTGCAGCACGCTGACGGACTTCGGAGCCGCGAAGACACAGTCGATGGCGCCGACCGAGACACGGGCGTGGCGGGTGTCCAAGGGATGCCCGTTCGCGGGATCGCGACCCTTGAAGGCGTTGACGAGACCATCCCGGTCGACGACCGCGTCACCGATCGCGAACTCCTCGGCGAGCGATCCCGTCCAGCGGCCGTCGGGTTCGACCAACCCGTCCGGGTCCGCTCCGCCGGCGGGCGTCGTCATCAGGTAGTAAGAGCCGTTCGAGCGGTGGAGGGTTCGTAACCGCAGCACTTCGCGACGGTACGAATCGGTTCTTCCTCCCGATCTACCGTGGGCGTGATCGCCGAGCGTGCTACGTGGCCGTATCTCCGTATCGAGAAAGCGCGCGACGCGCCACCTCGCGCCCGGAGTCCGCGAATTCAGGAGGATCGAGCACTTCGGCGCGATCGCTCAAGCCGAGGAGGAGGCGCCCCAAAAAGTGCCGATCGGCAACGTCGATCGGCACGATCACACGACCGTCGTCTAGACGTTCGATCGGCCCCGAGGCGAACCGGTCGACAACGACCGAGGTCGACTGATCGATCGCCACGTGCACGGTCGTCGTCCGGCCACCGCCGACGAAGGCGCGCGCACTCGAGAATTCCGCCGGCAAGTTGCGCGGTTTGACCGGCTCGCCGAGCCGGCGGACGCGTCGGATGCGCGCCACTTGGAACCGTCGCCAGTCGCCCACCTCGCTCGAGAAGGCATCGAGATAGAACCGACCCTCGCGCGCGACGACCGCGAACGGCTCGACACGGCGGACCGATTCATCGCCGCGCTTCGCGCCGAGGTATTCGATCTCGATCGCCTCGCCCGCCGCCGCGGCGGCGCGCACTTCGCCGAGGTGCTCGGGAGCATCGATCTCGACGGCCACCGTTTCCGCGCCGAGGACCGCTTC
>JBAVUF010000306.1:0-1536 GCA_049696635.1 Acidimicrobiales bacterium
GAACCGGAGTTGATCGTCGAAGAAGCGGCGCGGATTCTGGAACGCCGACGCGACCTCGAGGGCGTCTCGGTGCTCGTCACGGCGGGGGGCACGCGCGAGGCGATCGATCCGGTGCGGGTGATCACGAACCGCTCGTCCGGACGACAGGGCTACGCGATCGCCGCCGCAGCCCAACAACGCGGAGCCCGCGTCGTCCTCGTCTCGTCGGCGGAGCTTCCCGATCCGTTCGGCGTCGAGGTCGTCGTCGTCGAGACCGCCGCCGAGCTTGCCGAAGCGGTCTTCCGGCGGGCGGACGAAAGCGACGTCGTCGTGATGGCGGCGGCCGTCGCCGACTTCCGGCCGAAGGTCGCGCTGAAAGAGAAGCTGAAAAAGCGCGACGGGCTGCCAGAGATCGTGCTCGAGCCGACCGAGGACGTGCTCTCAGAGCTCGGCGCGCGGCGTCGCGCCGGTCAGATCCTCGTCGGCTTCGCGGCAGAGACCACCGAAGCGCTGAACGAAGGCGAACGCAAGCTCAACGAAAAGGGCCTCGACCTCGTCGTCGTGAACGACGTCACACGGCCCGGCGTCGGCTTTGGCGAGGAGACGAACGCGGTGACGATCCTCGGGCGCGAGGGGGCGGTCACGCAGGTCGCATTGGCGCCGAAGCGTACGATCGCGGACGTCATCCTCGATGCCGTCGTCAAGCAGCGCTCAAGAGGATCGAACAAGACCGTTGAGCCGAGCCGGGGGGACAAGTGAGCACCCACACCTTCACGTCGGAGTCGGTGACCGAAGGTCACCCGGACAAGATGGCCGACCAGATTTCCGACGCGGTGTTGGATGCGATCTTGGATCAGGACCCGAACGGACACGTCGCTTGCGAGACGTTGCTCACGACCGGGCTCGTCTGCGTCGCCGGTGAGATCTCGACGAGCAGCTACGTCGAGATCCCCCGCATCGTGCGCGAGACGGTCTGCGCCGTCGGCTACGACCGCGAGGAATTCGGATTCGACGGCAACACGTGCGGCGTGATCGTCGCGATCGGTGACCAGTCCGACAACATCGCCGTCGGCGTCTCGAGTTCGCAAGAGGCGCGCGCCGGCGACACCGACGAGCTCTCCGCCCAGGGAGCGGGCGACCAGGGGATGATGTTCGGCTTCGCCTGCGACGAGACACCGGACCTGATGCCGTTGCCGATCTGGTTCGCGCACCTGTTGGCGAGGCGCCTCGCAGAGGTGCGCAAGGGCGGCGTCGTTCCGTACCTGCGTCCGGACGGAAAGACCCAGGTCTCGATCGTCTACGAAGACGGCCGGCCGGTCGCGTTGAAGACGGTCCTCATCTCGACCCAGCACCAACCCGACATCGACCACGAGACGCTTTTGCGGCCCGACCTCGAAGAGCACGTGCTGCGCCCTTTGCTCTCACGCCTGCCGGTGGGCCTCGACACCGAGGACTGGCGGCTGCTCGTCAACCCGACCGGTGTCTTCGAACTCGGCGGTCCGCGCGCCGACGCCGGGCTCACGGGTCGCAAGATCATCGTCGACACCTACGGCGGCT
>JBAVUF010000307.1:0-17997 GCA_049696635.1 Acidimicrobiales bacterium
GCGTTGGAGTGAGCCGTCAACTACGCCTGTTTCCAATGGATCGCGGCGAACTGTCCGGGTAACGCATCCTTTCCATCCTTGGTCTGGCCAGACCTTTGAGTTCGTGGCGTTGAGGCGCACCTGGAGACAAGACCGAGTCTTCTTCCTCCTCGAGGATGGGGCTCTCACCTCGCTCCCGGCGTCTTGGACCGATGCCATCGCGGCGGACGCCTTCGTCACTGCCGCGGCCGGGCGCAGTCCGTTCCGGGTTGAGGATCTCCTCGTGCTCGCCGAGTTGATCGAGGTCTCCTCCGCCCGAAGCGCCGGAAAACGAGTGTAAGGCGAACTTCGCCGCAAGTGTAAGGCAGATTCTGCCTAAAACACGCTGAGCAGCACCCACCAGCTCGGTGATTCTGGCCTATTGATCAGCTCGTATGCCATGGCAATGCTTGACATCAGTTTCAGGTTCGGCATAATGATACTTACATCACTGTGATTCCAGGAGGCGCGGTGGCGCGTCAAAGGCAGGATCCGAAGCTCGAGGCGCTGCGGTCCGAGCGAAGCCTCAACCCCCGTCCGGAGGCGGTGAGCGACGAGGGCTTTGCTTCGTCGGAGTTCTTGGACGCCCGTGACCTCGTGCAGGTCAAGTACGAGATGGTCCGCCGCGTGCGCGTCGAGAAGGAGACGGTCGGCTCTTCGTCGGCGGCCTTCGGGTTCTCGCGTCCCTCGTTCTATGAGGCGGCCGCCGCCATCGACTCAGGCGGCCTGGCGGCGCTCGTGCCGGCCCGGCCCGGCCCGAGGCGGGCCCACAAGCTCTCCGCGGAGGTCGTCGCCTACATGCGCCAGCTCTTAGAGGCCGACCCGTCGTTGCGTTCCGCCGATCTCGTCGGACGTGTCGAAGAGCACTTCGCGCTCGTCGTCCATCCACGCTCGATCGAGCGAGCCCTCGCTCGATCGCCCAAAAGTGGACCGGAGCGATGAACGGCCCCATGTCGCAGGAGACGTCGAACGCTATGAAACACTGCGGGCGCGTGCCCTTTGCGGAGACGCATCGGGGTGGCGGCTCGGCCTCGCCGTCTTGGAGCGCCAGGGTGTCGCCGCATGGTTGCGACTCGGAGAGGCGATCTCGACACCCACACCGACGCGCAGCGCAGAACTCGCGTCCATCGACAACGACGCGCTCGTCGGAGTCCTCTCTGAGATGGCGCTCGCTTGCCTCGGTGGGAGATGAACGGCGATGAGCGTCGACGTCGCGACAAAGGTGACGGCCGGACACCTTTCGCGTATCGCGTTCTTGTATGTTCGTCAGTCCACGCTGCGCCAGGTGCTCAACAACACCGAGTCGAGCAAACGCCAATACGCACTGCGTCAACGGGCGATCGCACTCGGCTGGTCGTCGGCACAGGTCGTCGTGATCGACACCGACCAAGGCCAGTCGGGTGCTTCCGCGGCTGACCGCGAAGGTTTCCAGCGCCTTGTCGGCGAGGTCGGCATGGGACACGCGGGAATCGTGCTCGGCCTCGAGGTCTCGCGCCTCGCGCGCAATTCGGCGGACTGGCACCGTCTGCTCGAGATCTGTTCGCTCACCGACACGTTGATCCTCGACGAGGACGGGCTCTATGACCCTTCCGACTTCAACGACCGCTTGCTGCTCGGAATGAAAGGAACGATGTCGGAAGCCGAGCTGCACTTCATCACCGCCCGACTTCGCGGTGGGCAGCTCTCCAAGGCGAGGAGAGGCGAACTCCCGCTTCCTTTGCCCGTGGGCTTGGTCTATGACCCGTCGGGCAAGGTCGTGATCGACCCCGACGCCTCAGTGAGCCACGCGCTGTGGCACCTCTTTGCCACCTTTGCCCGAACGGGTTCAGCACGTGCGACCGTGCAGGCGTTCCGGGACGAGGGGCTCTCCTTCCCGGCGCGCGTGCGCACCGGTCCCAGAAAGGGCGAGCTCACCTGGATGCCGCTCAAGCACTGGAGGGTGCTCCGCACGCTGCACAATCCTCGCTATGCGGGAGCCTTCGTCTATGGCCAGCACCGCACGCGAAAGACCGCCGACGGCAAGATCAGCTTTGAGAAGCTGCCGCGAGAACAGTGGACCGCGCTCATCCGCGACGCCCATCCCGGCTACATCGGCTGGGACCAGTTCGAGACCAACCAGCAGCTTCTCGCCGCCAACGCAGCCGCCCATGCGCGTGACGGGGCATCGGGCCCGCCCCGCGAAGGCCCCGCACTATTACAAGGACTCGCGGTCTGCGGCCGCTGCGGGCAGAAGATGACCGTCGCCTATCACGAAAGAGGCGGCGTCGAGGTTCCCGACTATCGATGCATGCGCAAAGCCATCGACTCCGGTGCACCGGTGTGCCATTCGGTTCCCGGCGCCACGATCGATCAAGCGATCGGTCAGCTCCTCTTGGAGACAGTCACACCACTCACCTTGGAAGTCGCGCTCAGCGTCCAGGCTGAGCTCGAAGCTCGTGTCGACGAGGCCGATGCGTTGCGACGCAGTCATGTCGAGCGGGCTCGTCACCAAGCCGAGCTCGCACGGCGGCGCTACATGACGGTCGACCCCGACAACCGGCTCGTCGCAGACAGTCTCGAAGCCGATTGGAACGACGCGCTGCGGCGTCTCAACGAGGCCGGGGCCGAGTACGAGAAAGCCTCCGCTGCTGCCAAGGCCAGTCTGGACGAAGAGCAAAAGGCGCGCATTCGATCACTCGCATCGGACTTCCCCCGTCTCTGGTCGGACCCGAACACCCCCGCTCGAGAGCGAAAGCGTGTGGCGCGCCTTTTGCTCGAGGACGTCACGATCATGAAGACCGACGAGATCCATCTGCACGTGCGTTTCCGAGGTGGGAAGACGACAAGCCTCGTTGTGCCGATCCCGCTCAAGAGCTATCAGGCTCGCCAGACCAAGCCCGAGACGCTCGCAGCCCTCGACCGCCTCCTCGACACCCACACCGACGCGCAGGCAGCCGACGTGCTGAACCGCGATGGCCATCGGTCCGGAACAGACAAGCCCTTCACGGCGAGGCTCGTCTTGCACCTACGTCGCACGAATGGACTCCCGAGCCACCTCGAGCGGCTGCGCGCACGCGGCCTGCTCACGATCTCCGAGTTCGCCGAACGTGTCGGCGTGCACGTCTCCACCATCAAGGCCTGGAACCGTGCCGGCCTGCTCGTCTCGCATCAGGCGAACGACAAGAACATCCGCCTCTTCGAGCCGCCCACACCTGGTGACCCACGGCTTATGAAACGCCAGGGAATCCGCTTCGACAAACGCTCTTTCGTCCAACCATCGAAAGGAGGAACAGTATGAAACACTCGCCTTGTCGTAGCTGTCGCCGCGGCTGCCGACCGAGGCGACAGCTCCTGCCTCTTGGAGTCGTTCGGTGTAGCGGATCGAGAGGTATTGACCCCACGATCTGAGTGGTGGACGAGCCCGTCGAGGCCGGTGCGTCCTCGTGCTTAGATCGCCATCTCGAGCGCGTCGATTGCGAGATCGCTCCGCAGCGACGTCGAGCACTGCCAGCCGACGACGAATCGGCTGAAGACGTCCGTGACGAAAGCGACATAGACCCAGCCCGAGTGCGTCTTCACGTAGGTGAGATCGGCGACCCAGAGCTGGTTCGGTCGGGATGCCGTGAACTTGCGGTCGACGAGGTCCGCCGGGCGAGCGAGAGACTCGTCGCCGATCGTCGTTCTCTTCCAGGCGCGGCCACGCCGAGCGCCCCTTAGCCCGAGTTCACGCATCAGGCGCTCGACCGTGGAGCGGGCGACCCGCTGACCTTCCCGGTTCAGCTGGGTCCAGACCTTGTCGGCGCCGTAGACGTCGAGGTTCTCTTGGTGCACGCGGGCGATCTCGAGCTTCAATGACTCGTCTTTGATCGAACGCTTCGACGGTGGCCGGGACTTTCTCTCGTAGTAGGTGGCGGGAGCGAACTGCAGTGCTTTGCAGATCGGCTCGACTCCCCATCGGCTCCGGTTGGCGTCGATGAAGCGGACTACTTCGTCTTTTGACCGTCGAGCTCGGTCGCGAAGAAAACCGACGCCGCCTTCAAGATGTCGTTCGCCCGGCGCAGCTCTTTCACCTCGCGCTGGAGTGCCTTTAGCTGCTGACGCTCGTCGGTCGTGAGACCAGCGCGGAGCCCGCCGTCGATCTCAGCGCGCCGAACCCAACGGCGAAGGGTCTCTGCCGTCATGCCGAGCTTCGAGGTGATCGTCGCCCATTGCGAGGAGTGCTCCTCGCGGTGTTCGACAACCATCCTCACCGCCCGGGTCGCGCACCTCTGGCGGGTACCTCGTTGACGTTGACATCGCTCCATCCTCTCAGCGGATAGAGCCTCCAAGATTTCCGGGCCGATTCATTGGATTATGGGACGAACCATGGGATGCAACGAGGAGATCCGTACAAATGTCGAGGCGGCGACCGGAATCGAACCGGTGTAGAGAGCTTTGCAGAGCGTTAGGAAGCGTCCAGGCCATCGTCTGGGTCCACCGCGACCGCTCTTATCAGCCAATGTGTCCAGACAGTCCACGCTGTCCAGTTCAACTGCGCTTGGATTATGGGACAAATGATGGGACGCGATTCGAAACTCGCTTGAAACTCTCGGTGTTATCCCGAGTCCGATGGAGCGCTCGTAGCCGTCGATCTGCTCGGAGTCCGACACGAACGCGGCCCCGGTATTCGGTATCAGCGCTTTGGGTTCGCGACTGCACCAGGCACTTTCGGGCGAGTCTTTAGAACGAAGTCGCTGCACATTATGTGATGCTTGTGAGAGCCGTTGCTACGCCCTGGTGGTGCTGTTCGGCAATGCGTGGCGATGACCGAGCGGGCATCTCGTTACGCCGCCGGTGCCGTGCTTTGTGTATGAGGGCAAAGTGGAGTCGATCCCTCGACAGAGCCCCGAATTAACGTCGCCGAATGAACTTCGACGTCATCGTTGTCGGCGGAGGCTCTGCGGGCTGTGTGCTCGCGACCCGGCTGAGCGAGGACGCAGATCGTGAGGTGCTGCTGGTCGAGGCAGGCCCAGATCACCCGGAGATCACCTCTCTGCCAGCCGATGTTCTCGACGCCTCCCAGCCGACGGTCGATCACGACTGGGGCTACACAGCCGACGGGGAGCTCGACCGTGGGATCTCGGTGCCCCGTGCTCGAATAATGGGCGGTTGCTCGGCAACAAACGCGTGTTTCGCCCAGCGAGGCGCTCCCCAGGACTACGACCGTTGGGTCGCGCTGGGCAACTCCGGATGGAGCTTCGTCGACGTGATCGACGATTTTTGCCGCCTAGAGCGCGACACCGATTTCGATGACCAGTGGCACGGCTCGGATGGCCCCATCCCAATTCGCCGACATCCGCGAAGCGAGCTGAACGCCGTCCAGGCAGCATTTCTCGACGGTGCCATCGCGTCGGGGCATCAGTACGTCGAGGACCACAATCGACCAGGCGTTGTCGGGGCAGGAGCGTCGCCTCGCACCGCCAGACGTGGCATCCGGATGAGCACCGCTGTGACGTACCTCGCCGAGGCACGTAGTCGACCGAACCTCACTATCCGGGCAGACACGATGGTGGCTTCCGTCGAATGCAGGGGGACGCGTGCGACCGGGATCCGGCTTGACGACGGAAGAGTCATCCAGGCTGATCGCGTCGTGCTTGCTGCGGGCGCGTATGCGAGTCCGATGATCCTCGCCCGTTCTGGCATCGGTCCGATCGCCGAGCTCGAACGGCTCGCCATCGTTCCGGTGATCGATCTACCAGGAGTCGGATCGAATCTTTCCGACCATGCACTGCTGTCGATCGATCTGCCGACCCGACCATCCGAGAGCCCCAGTCGTTTCGGAGTCCACGCGACTCTGCATTCGACTTTGGCGGACCCCGATGATCCTCCCGATCTAATGATGTTCACTGCTGGTCCGTTCGAGGCCGACCCGACGCAAGTCCCGAGCGGTGCCGTGTTCGGCATCGTGGTCGGACTGATGGCGCCTCGATCGCGCGGATGGGTCCGGTTGACCTCGGCAAATCCGATCGACGCTCCGCGAATTCACCTCGGCCACCTCACCGATCCCGAGGATCTCGAGGCGATCCTCGACGGCATCGAGGAGGCACGACGGATTGCTCGCAGCGAACCGGTTGCCGCGGTCATCGCGGGAGCAGAACTCTCTCCAGGACCGAACGTGCCATCAGGCGATCGCACAGCGTTGGCGGCGTGGGCATCTGGCGCGGTCTCGACGTTCCATCACCCCGCCGGCACGTGTGCAATGGGCGTGGACCCAGCAAAGGGGGCGGTCACTGACGCTCGTGGCTCGGTCCGCGGCATCGAAGGTTTGTCCGTCGCCGACGCATCGATCATGCCGACCGTGCCGACAGGGACGCCGAATCTTCCGACGATCATGGTGGCGGAGCGCATTGCGAGTTGGCTCCGGTCTGCATGACCACATCCGCCACACCGATCAGAACAGGCACGCAGAACGTCGCGGGCCTAGGCGTCGGTGCCGCCCGGATCGAACGGTGATTCGCTCGGCGTCGCAGTCCGCCGTGAGCGCCGAAGCTGCGCCCATAATCCCGCTGGCAGTGTCTCCGATCCGCATTGGCAGCGCGCCCCTAGCCGGGCCGGCGACAATCAACCTGCACGTATGGCACTCTTCAGCTGGTCGTGCGATCGCGCGTTACGTGACAAAGGATGGCGAACAAATGATCGACCTGGCTCCCTTCGCCAATCTGGTAGCCCTCGACCACGGCCTAAGCGTGGTCGTGACGCTCCGCGCCGACCACAGCCCAGCGACCGTTGTCGTGAACGCCGGTGTCCTTCCCCACCCCCTCACCAGTTTCGACACGGTAGCGTTCGTCGCCGCGGGTGGAACCCACAAACTCGCCCACTTGCGCGCCGACCCCACTATCGCGATCGTCGTCCGTGCCGGCTGGCAATGGACCGCCGTCGAAGGCACGGCCCAGCTGATCGGACCCGACGACCCCAACCCCGATGTCAACGACGAACAACTCCGGCTCCTGCTTCGCGAGATCTTCACCGCCGCTGGTGGAACTCACGACGATTGGGCCACCTACGACCAAGCGATGCGCGACGAACGCCGGACCGCTGTCCTGGTCACGCCCACGCGTGTTTACTCGAACCCCGCTTGACCATTCACGCGCAACGCCACCTGTAGCAAGTCACCTCCGACCGCCTTGATTGGCAAAACGAAGGTCTCTACCTCAACCGAATCCCGTTACGTGCTTTCGTGAGTGCATCCCATAACACGCCAGCAGTCGGAATTGAGAGCATCACCTATCGCCGGATCGGAGGACGACAGGCCGACCCTTCAGTTGCTTTCGCCACCCTCGAACCCGATGAGCCAGTGGACACCGTACCGGTCGATGACCTGTCCGTCGGAGTCTCCCCACGGCCGCACCTGCAAGTCATCCACGACCCGGCCGCCGGCCGAGAGCCTGGAGAACCAGTCCCTCAGCGTCGAGGGGGCTGCGGTGCCCAGCAGAGACAGCATCATCCCCTCGCATTGCACTGGTCTCTCGTCGCCTGCCACGTCAGCACCAAAGAGCCGGACCGGACCCTCCGTGAGAGCGCCATGGGCAATGGCCTCAGCAGGCCCATCCGTTCGATGGAATTCTTCGAACGTGTGCAGCTGAACAGAGCAATCGAAAACGCTGCCATAGAAGGTCAAAGCCTCCCGAGCGGTTCCGGGAAAGTGGATGTACGGCGTCGGCGGCATCGGACCCGTCATGGTGCCCTCCTATTCACTTGCCGCATCCGTCACTGTGGAGACGGTTGAACACGGTGATTCTCATCGCCCCATGGCCGCCTCGACGATACCCACTTGTCCCAAAACGCGCGAGAACGTTGATGTCGCCCCTGCGTCCCTGATCAGTGACAATGCCGAAGGCATCCACCGCGTGGTGACCGAGCCTCAATAGCTTCATCGATTGCTGGCGAACCAGCGCACAAAAACGGCACGTCCCGTTCCGAAGAAGGGTGAGTGGCCCGGCTTGCGCAAACAAGCCGGAACCGCCCTCGCTCCGAAGCCGGGACGGCCGTGCCACCCCTAACCCACTTAACGAAAGAAGGGATGGCATGACCATCGTAGAAGCGACGCGCTCGGTCACTGGAGGCGTCGACACCCACCTCGATGTTCACGTCGCCGCTGTGCTCGACGAGGTCGGCAGGCTGTTAGACACCGCGTCGTTCCCGGTGAGCTCGACTGGCTACGAGTGTCTTTTCAACTGGCTCGAGGGCTTCGGCGCGATCGCCCGTGTTGGCATGGAGGGCACCGGCGCCTACGGCGCCGGCCTCGCGCGCTACTTACAGAGCTGCGGCGTTCAAGTGATCGAGGTCGACCGGCCGAACAGAGGAGAACGCCGCCGCTCCGGCAAGTCCGACACGATCGACGCGATCGAAGCCGCACGAGCGGCGCTCTGTGGCCGAGCGAGAAGCCTCGCGAAGAGAAAGGACGGCGGGGTCGAGGCGATCCGAGCCCTTCTCGTCGCGAAGCGCTCTGGTCGCCGCGCCCGGACTCAGGCGCTCATCCAGATGCGCAACTTGGTCGTCAGCTCCCCAGAGGAACTGCACGACCGATTGACCGGCCTCACGATCTATCGCCTGGTCAGCGCGTGTTCTCGGCTACGTCCCGACCGCTCCTCGAACCCAGTCGTCGTGATGACGAAGACCGCGCTCGTTCTTCTCGCCCACAGGGTGCAGGCGCTCCAAGAAGAACTCGAGCGACTCGAGCGGCTTTTGACCGAGCTCGTCGAACAGGTTGCTCCCGATCTCCTCTGTCGCTTCGGCGTCGGGCCCGACACCGCAGCGGCGCTTTTAGTCACCGCCGGCGACAACCCTGAACGGCTCCGCTCGGAGTCCGCCTTCGCCCACCTATGCGGGGTTGCTCCGATCCCGGCGTCCTCGGGCAAGACGAGCGGGCGGGTCCGACTTGACCAAGGCGGCGACCGCCAGGCCAACGCGGCGTTGTGGCGCATCGTCATGGTCCGCATCGCGCACGATCCTCGAACCACCGAGTACTTCGAACGCCGCGTCTCAGAGGGGTGCTCGAAGCGCGACGTCATCCGCATCTTGAAGCGCTACGTCGCCCGCGAGCTCTATAGGTATTTGCCTCGCGGATAAAGACCGCGACCGTGGGTCTGGCTCATCCCTAATCTGTCGCCCTTTGCGGCTGACTTCCCGGCGACTCGCCGACCCACGGTCCGGGCCAAACAGCGTGGCGTGCGTGGCTTAATAAGAGCGTGCCCTCGATCGAGTGGCTCATCACTGGTCTGTCCGCCGATCCACGATGCCTAGACCTTGACAACTGATAGCGCCGCCGGGTCGCGGGCGCGCAACACGTCCCTTGGAGGCGACCGCGCCAGATGGAGCGCGCGCCGAATCGCATTCCAAAGTTGCGACGCGCGCACCGGGTTCGCTCGCGTCCCACACGCGCGCTCGAGTCGGGCGTTGCTGCCCTGGCGTCGTTCCCTTTGCGTTCAATTAAGGGACGAATTATGGGATCCAACCGGGAGGTCCGTACAAATGTCGAGGCGGCGACCGGAATCGAACCGGTGTAGAGAGCTTTGCAGGCCCTTGCCTGAGCCACTCGGCCACGCCGCCGACGTATTCACCCTACTGGGAATCTCCCTAATTAATTGTGGGTAAGCACCTCCTCGTCACGCGCCAACAGCGTGGTAGCCGCCGTCGACGTGCACGATCTCTCCGGTCGTCCGTGGAAACCAATCCGATAAGAGTGCGACGCAGGCCCTCGCGACCGCGTCGCCGTCCTCCGAAGTACTCCATCCGAGCGGCGCTCGATCGGTCCAAGCCTCTTCGAACTCCGAGAATCTCGGGATCGATTTCGCGGCAACCGATCTGATCGGTCCGGCGGCGACGAGATTGACGCGAATCTGTTTCGGTCCGAGGTCGCGCGCTAGGTAACGCGTCAGCGACTCGAGTGCAGCCTTCGCGACACCCATCCAGTCGTATCCGGGCCACGCGTACCGAGCGTCGAAATCGAGTCCGACAATCGAGGCCGACGGTGCAGCTTCAAGCAGAGAGATGAAACCTTCGGCAAGCACGCGCAGTGAGTACACGGACACCTCGATCGCAGTCGAGACCTCGGGCCAGCTCGCTTCAAACATCCCGTGCCCGATCGCTTTTTCAGGCGCGAACGCGATCGAATGCAAGATGCCATCGAGTTGACCAAATCGTTCAGCGACCGCTTCTGCGACGCGTCGCGGGTGCTCGCGGTTCGTGACGTCGAGCTCAAAGATCTCGGTCGATTCGGGAAGCCTGCGCGCGGTGCGTTCGGTCAGCGACATCGCCCGGCCGAATCCTGTGAGGACCACGTCCGCTCCCTCGAGCTGGGCGAGTCGCGCCACTCCGAAGGCGAGCGAGTCAGGCGTGAGAACACCAGTGACCAGGAACTTCTTCCCGTCGACGATGCCCAACTCGCCACCTCCGATCGTCTTTACCGCCCGCGAGTGCGCCGGACACTACCGACGGCGGCTTGCGTCGTCCACCGGTTCGGAAGCGCGCACGGATCGAACTTCCTCGCGTATTGCGTGGCGATTTCGGGTCCACCTCAGGTTTGATCGGAGGGTGGATTCGACGTCCACCGATCATTAGGGCGATGCGCTGATACCGTCGATCGCGATGGAGCTCGGAAGGATCGGCGTCTGGGCCGGCGGTCCATGGCGTGACCGTGACCGCGTCGCTGAGGCCCAAGACGTCGTAGGTGTCCTCGAATCCCTGGGATACGGGACGTTGTGGCTCTCTGGTGGGTTCAAGGGGCCGATTAAGAACTTGTACGAACCCCTGCTCGACGCGACGAAGACCATGACGATCGCGAGCGGGATCGCGAGCATCTGGCACACGTCGCCCGATGTCGCGAAGGATGCCTTTGCTGAGTTCGAGAAGGCGTATCCGGGTCGCTTCCTTCTCGGGGTTGGAGCGAGCCACGCTCCGTTCGTCGAGCGATCGGGTGAGTCCTATGACCATCCGTACACCCACATGGTCGAGTACCTCGATGCGCTCGACCAAGGTCCGCGGCCCGTTCCAGCGAACCGCCGCATTCTCGCCGCGCTCGGGCCGCGCATGCTCCGCCTTGGCGCCGAGCGCTCGCTCGGCGCCCACCCGTATTTCGTGCCGGTCGAACACACCGAGCTCGCCCGCGAAATCCTCGCCGAAGGTCCTTTGCTCGCGCCCGAGCAGGCGGTCGTCGTCGAGCGCGATCGGGAAACAGCCCTACGTGTCGCTCGTGAGTACTTGAAGGTCTATTTGGAGCTGCCGAACTACACGTCGAATTTGCGCAGGCTCGGCTTCACCGATGCCGACCTCGAACCGCCCGGTTCCGCGTCGACCGCGGACCGACTGGTGTTCATGGGGGACGCGCGGACGGTTGCGCATCGAGTGGGGGAGCACTTCTCGCTCGGCGCCGACCACGTTTGTCTCCAGGTATTCGCCGCTGACGCCAGCCTCTTTCCCCGTGACGAGTACGCACAGCTCGCCGAGGTCCTCGTCTGAGCGGCTCTTTCGGCGCCGTTAAATGACATTTTCGGCACCAAATCGTCACCTGCCAGCAGCCAGACAGGCAGGATCCGCGGCTATCAAGTCGGCGTGGCGTTTGCAATTGAGGAGCAGACGTCCGAATGGATCGCGGCGGCTCCGACGCGAGTCGAGATCGCCTTCGACGTCCAAGCTCCTCCAGAGTCAGTGTTCTCCGTACTTTCGGACGACGTGAGCTGGCCCGTTTGGTACGCGGGCGTGCGAAGCGTGCGCCTCACAAATGGAGCCGTCGGCGAGGGTGCGACGCGATCCGTTTGGTTTCGCGCCGCACGTGTCGACGAGCGGGTGCTGCTCTACGAAGAACCCTGCCGGATCGTCTACGCCGGGGTTTCGTCGAACGTGCCCGGGCTCAAGTCTGTTGTGACGGACTGGCGCATCGTCCCTCTCGGCGCCGGCTGCTCGCGCCTCACGGTCGCCGTCGGCCTCGAGTGCTCTGGCCCGCTGCGATTGGTGCCCTGGCTCGTGCGACTGGCGCTTGGTCGCGCGACCAGGGGAGCACGAGGAATCGCGCGGATCGTCGGTTGACTTCGCAATTCCAGGTCGTCAGCGGGCGCAAGCGGGCCACTCCTATAACTGTTCAGTTATAATCCCTGGTATGTCGAGGGCCGGATCCGTGTTGTCGCGGGTCCGCAGAGAAGCGGCGCTGACCCAGAGCGAGCTCGCGGCGGCGGCCATGGTCCGCCAGCCGCTTGTTTCGCGCATCGAGCGGGGACGGGAGCGTCCTTCGGTCGAAACGCTCGCCAGGTTGGTGCGGGCATGCGGCTACGAGCTGGTGCTCGAGTTCGAGCCGCTTCCCGATCCGCACGACTTGAGCCTTTTAGAGGCCAACCTCCGCCTCAGTCCTGAGCAAAGGATCGACCGGCTCGTCACGCTGCGCAGGACCGCCGATCAGTTGCGGGATGCCGCGAGCGCGACCGGGAGCCGCAGAGATGCTTGAGCGGTACGACCCCGTCGCGATCCTCGAGACCCTCAACCGTCATGGCGTCGCCTACGTCGTCATCGGCGGCTTCGCGGCGACCGCGTACGGGAGTCCGCTGCCGACGGTCGACGTCGACGTCACGCCGGAACCGTCCAGGGAGAACCTGGCGCGTCTGTCCTGCGCATTGACCGACCTCGAGGCGCGCGTGCGCGTCGACGGAATCCCGGACGGGCTCGTTTTCTCGCACAGTGTGAAGAGCCTCGCGGCGACATCGGTTTTGAATTTGATCACTCGCTTCGGCGAGTTGGATGTCGTTCGCCGCCCCGCTGGCACCACGTACGAGTCGTTGGCATCACACGCACTCGTTGTCCGATTGCACGATGTCGACGTTCCGTTGGCGGCGCTCAGTGATGTCATCGAGTCAAAGCAAGCCGCGAACCGGCCGAAGGATCGTCAGGCGTTGCCGATCCTTCGGGTGCTCGAAGAACGTTCGGCGCGAGAACAACGCGACAAGGTGCAGGGGGAGAGGTAGCTCCGAACGCTACGCGAAGGCGTTCGTGAAGGGCGCCTCGGTCCTCCCCAAAAGGCGTTCGTACAGGCGGACGGTCTCGGGGTGGACACCGCGGAGGGGATCCCCGTCGAGCTCGAGCACGAGCGCGAGGTGGCGAAGCGTCTGTTCGACGCCGGCGCGATCGCCGTTCGCGTCCGCCGCCTTCATCAGCATCCGGTACAGGCGCTCGTCCCAAGGCGTCGCCCGCAGTCCTCGATGCGCTGCCCAAGTCGCGCCGTCCGGGTCGCCGCAGCGGAGGGCGTGGCCGCCGTAGCGGAGCGCGAGCGACGAAATGGCGTGCTCGATCTCGGCAGAGAAACCTTCGAGGAGCGCCCACTGACCTTGCTGCAGGTCGCCAAACGGGCGGCCCCGTACAAGCTCGAGCGCCCGTCGCCACGACGCGGCGTCGTCTTTTTCCGCGAGCGACGAGAACTCGTCCCAATCCGTCCTCACATCGGCGACGAAGTGGCGTTCGTCGACTTTGCGAAGCCTTGGACGCCCGTCAGCAGCGATGCCGAGGGCGCGGCGCGCTTCGGAGAGGCGGTTGGCGATCGTCTGCTGGGGCATCCGGCGATCTGGCCAGATCGCCGTTTCCCAGGCCGAGGTGGTCGCGCCTTCCGGGTGCATCGCGAGGTAGACGACGAGCTCGGTGAGAAGGGGATGTCCGGCGAGCGGCTCTTCGGTCTTGCGGATCTCGACCGGTCCCAAGATCGCGACTTCGACCGCTGCCCGCGATTTCTCCGATGTCGCCACTTTGTCCCCGTGCGTCAGTTTCTCCTCGACGGCGCGAGCTGCTTTCGGTGTGACGGCGCGCACCAGAACAGAGGCACGTCCGAGTTCGCCCGCGACAAGGACGACGCGGGCATCGGGGTGCGCCTCAGTCGTCACAATGCCTGCGGATCCGTGGCGGCGCGTCGCGATGATGAGACGCTCAAACGCGTCGTTCATCGTCAACTCGCCCTCGACGAAGATGACGAGTGGTCGAGCGGAGCGACTGACGAGCGAACACGCCTCGGGGATCGAGTTGACGCGCACGAACCTCTCGTTGGGGACGGCGCCGACCACTACCACGTCGACATCGCGATCACGCCGGCGGGCGAAGCTGCCCAAGAGCGCCAAGGCCAACTCGACCGCCCGCTCACTGCGTCCGACGATCGAGGTCACGGTTGCGGCGAACACATCGATCACCGTCGCAGTCGTGTTTTGGGAGGGAATACCGACGAGTCCAAGGTGGGCGTCGT
Organism: Acidimicrobiales bacterium; assembly: GCA_049696635.1. Lineage (GTDB taxonomy): Bacteria > Actinomycetota > Acidimicrobiia > Acidimicrobiales > Bog-793 > CAVRXQ01. Next base: position 14,246 of record JBAVUF010000307.1, read on the forward strand.
GGAGGGGGACCTTGTCCCACCGTTCCGATAGGCGCGCCGTCGCGATCAACCGCGGCGATTCGATTCCCGGCGAGGTTGCGACGATGAACGGCACCTCCGCCGCGCACGCGACGGCGTCGCCGTCGACGGTGTAGAGGATGGGCCGTTCGTTCGAATCAAGCTTCACGATCGAGGCGGCCGCGTACGCGACTTCGTCTTCGAGCGGCGGCACGGTTTTCTCTGGGATGAGTTCAATCCCGGGGGGAGCCGGGCGCGTATCGAAGTCGTCCGGAATTGGTGGGAGGCGATCCTCCGCTCGATCGAATTCGTCCGCTCCGTCCACCGGAGTTCTCCCTTCGCCTTCCGGTCCTCGGGACACCCCGAGCCCGCCGACCCGGCCGGAATGTCCGAGCAAGACAGATATCTAGTCCGTGCGTTCCCGTTCTCGCTACTCTTCGTGGTGGCCTCACCGCAGAAAGTGGCAGGAAGCTGTCCTGGCCGGCCGAATCGAGGGCCACCCGCCGCAGCGAAGTGGTCTTCCAGCCTTGACCCTGCCCTTGGGGCATGAGCCACGATCGGAACGTGGCGAATGATCATCGAGCGGAGTTGGTATCGATCGGCGAGTTCGCTCGCCGTGCGCGTCTCACTCCAAAGGCGCTGCGGATCTACGACCGCATCGGCCTGCTTCCACCGGCGAGCACGGATCCGAGCAGCGGCTACCGCCGCTACAGCGCCGACCAGGTGCGCGCCGGACAGCTGATCGGGCTATTACGCGGCGCTGGACTCGGCCTCGCCGAAGTTGAGCTGGTGCTCGAGGACGCGGCGGTGGATCCCGAGGCCGCCGTGCGCCGCCTTGAATCTCTCCTCTCCGACCTCGACCGTCGTCACGCCGACCGCCGCATGCTGATCCGCCACATCCAGACGACTTTGAGAGAAGGAGCAGATCCCATGTTCCCGGTCCAAACCCGACATGTCCCCGCCCGCCGAGTGATGTCGATGCAACGACGCCTCTTCGCGCACGAGACCGACGGCTTCGTCCGCGAGGCAAAGTCGGCATTCCGTCGGCACCTCGACGGCCTCGCGCCGAACTGGCCGTTCCAGCTGATCTTCCACAGCGAGGTCAGTCCTGAAAACGACGGACTGCTCGAAGCCGTCTTGGCCTGCCCAGAGACCCTGATGCCGAGCGATACCGTCGGGATCCGCACCGAACCGGAACACGATGAGGCGTACACGACGATCACGAAGGCCCAATGGGAGTATCCGGCGATCCTCGCCGCGTACGACGCCGTCGCCTGCTCGCCCGAAGTGCAGAGCCGTCCGCACGGCCGGCTCTCCTGCCGGGAGGTGTACTGGGTGGAGCCTGATGATCTCGGCGAGGATGACCGAGTCTGTGACATCGCCTTTCCTCTCGGAGACTCCTGAGCGGCCTCCAGCGAAGGAAACGGGATCGACGAGCCGAAACGACCGCAACGCCGGCGCGATCAGGCCTGTCGGGCCCGCGAAACGCCGTCGGAATCTGAAGGCTTGGAAGGTATACTCCACCAGCGGTTTGTCGATCGGAGGGCAGGTTGTGAACGTGGGCTTTCCGCCCACGTTCTTCTTTTCCTGCCCGCGGACGACTCGAGTGCCAGCAAGAGCTGGGGGAGCAGGAGTTGACGGATATAAGCAGCGGCGTCGGACCGGAGATGACGTCGGGGAGCCCCGACGCGCTCGAGCGCGCCCTTTCGCCGGTGGTCGGTGCCTTCGGATTGGAGGTCATCGACATCGAGCGCTCCGGCGGCATATTGCGGGTCGTCGTCGACGGCGCCGAGCCGATCGACCTCGACCGAATCGCCCAGGTCTCGGCGGCTGTCTCCGGCCTGCTCGATGACCAACCGGGGCTCGCGCCGAGTCACCGCTACGAACTCGAGGTCTCGAGTCCCGGTGTCGAGCGTCGTTTACGGCGCGCCGCGCACTTTGTGCACGCGGTTGGACAGCGGGTCGCGGTGCGGACAGTTGCCAGCGCGCCGGGCGACCGGCGCGCCGAGGGCGCGCTCGAAAACGCCGATGAGGCGGGATTTTCGCTTGTGCTCGACGACGGCTCGACGCGGCGCATCGACTACGCGGACGTGGATCGGGCGCACACGGTCTTTGACTGGAAAACCGCGCTGAAGAGCGCGAAGCACGGCACGCGCCAGGCGCAGGATGCGGGAGCGGCGCGATGAGCACGACGAACTTCGAATTCCTCGACGCGCTGCAGCAGATCGCGCGCGACAAGGGCATCTCGGTCGACACGTTGCTGGAGGCGCTCGCGAACGCGCTCGTCGCGGCGTACAAGCGGCTGCCCGATTCGGCTGAGGAAGCATTTGTCACGATCGACTCGGACTCCGGTGAGATCCGCGTCTACGGACAAGAGCTCGATGAGGAGGGCAACGTCGTTCGCGAGTGGGACGACACCCCGGATGACTTCGGGCGCATCGCCGCGCAAGCGGCGAAGCAGGTCATCTTGCAGCGTATTCGCGAGGCCGAACGCGACTTGAAGTACGAGGAGTACGCAGGTCGCGAGGGCGACATCGTGACCGGGATCATCCAGCAGTCCGACAACCGTTACACGCTGCTCGACCTCGGCAAGGTTGAGGCGTTGTTGCCGCAGGCCGAGCAGGTGCCCTACGAGCGCTACGACCACGGCGCGCGTCTGAAGGCGTACATCGTCGAGGTCCGTAAGACCGCGAAGGGGCCCCAGATCGTCGTCTCGCGCAGCCACCCAGGACTCATCAAGCGTCTGTTCGAGCTCGAGGTGCCGGAGATCTCGAACGGGGTCGTCGAGATCAAGGCCTGCGCACGCGAGCCCGGACACCGAACGAAGATCGCCGTCTGGTCGAACGACGCGAACGTCGACCCGGTCGGCGCCTGCGTCGGTGCGCGCGGTGCGCGCGTCCGCATGGTGACGAATGAGCTGCGGGGTGAAAAGGTCGACATCGTCCCGTATTCGGACGATCCCGCCGAGTTCGTCGCGCGCGCCCTCCAACCGGCGCGGGTGAAAGAGGTGCGACTCGACGAAGCGACCGGGACGGCAACGGTGATCGTTCACGACTTCCAGTTGTCGCTCGCGATCGGCAAGGAGGGCCAGAACGCCCGCCTCGCTGCGCGGCTCACCGGTTGGCGGATCGACATCAAAAGCGAGACCCAACTCGCTGAAGAGGAGTCCGGTATCCCTGGCGTCGATTGGGCCGAGGGCGAGTGGATCCAGAACGAGGCGGGCGAGATGGTGTTCCAGCCGGCCGGTGGCGGCGCGCCCGTCTCGGTCGCCGAGTGGGAACAAGGCGGCGCCGCTCAAGGAGATGGTTCGGCGGAGTCCGCAACCGAGCCGGATTCCGCGGCGCCCGTGCTCGATGAGATATCGGCCGAGCCGGCGGGGGAGAGCGCAGCGGCGGAAGAGGACGCCGGATAGCACGAAGCTGTGCGCGGTCCCCCGCGCGTCTGCACCTCAAACGACCTGGTCCCGAGGTGTGGGAGGATGATGTAGCTGCACGCTGCGGTCGGTTTGTGCCGTCCAGAGCGTGAGGAGACCTGAGGAGTCATTCGAAGTTGGCGAGAAATATCCGCGTCTATGAGCTCGCTCGAGAGCTCGGATTGACGAACAAAGAGGCGCTCGACCTCGCGTTGTCGCTCGGCATCGGGGTGAAGAGCCACTCGTCGTCGATCGAGGACGCCCAGGCCGATCGCGTCCGCCGCAAGGCTCAGCGCGAGGGACTGGTCCGCGCAGCAGCGCCCGAGGAACCGACGCCGGCGCC